>JAUVOS010000251.1 GCA_030599055.1 Lutibacter sp. | reverse complement strand
TCAAAACAATTATCGGGTGTACTTGCCGCGATAACGACTACAGGACTTTCTCCATTTCTTCCGTACATGGCTTGCAGTAAATCAGATTGTTCTGTTTTAGTTGGAAGTCCCGTTGAAGGTCCTCCACGTTGAACATTTACAATAACAAGAGGTAACTCAATCATCATTGCTAGACCTATAGCTTCACTTTTCAAAGCTAAACCGGGACCTGAAGTTGTTGTAATGGCTAAATTACCTGCAAATGCCGCTCCTATTGAAGAGGTAATACCGGCAATTTCATCTTCAGCTTGAAAGGTTTTAAGACCATAACAACCTCGCTTATGTTTTGCCATTTCATGTAAAATATCTGTTGCTGGAGTAATTGGATAAGAACCTAAAAATAATTCAAATCCGGAGTTTTGAGCAGCGGCTAATAAACCCCAAGCGGTAGCGACATTACCATTTAAAATACGGTATCGTCCTTTTTCCATTTTAGCAGGAGCCACTTGGTATGTGGTCGATATCAATTCTAAAGTATTTGCATACGAATAACCTGCTTGCAAAACTTTCGTATTTGCCTTTATTACTAATGGCTTATTTTTAAATTTCTTTTTAAAGAATTTGACAGTATATTTTACAGAACGATGAAAAATAAAATACACCATTCCAAGAGCGAACATATTTTTACTTCGCAACACACTTTTGGTATCTAAACCCAACCCTTTTAGCGCTTCTTTGGTGTGCGTTGTCATTGCAACCTCAATAACCTTATAGCTATCTAAACTACCATCTTCCAGCGGATTCGTTTCATAATATGCTTTTTCTAAATTCTTTTTAGTAAAAGAATCAGAATCTACAATCAGCATGTTTCCAGGCTTTAAAGATTTTAAATTTGTTTTTAAACCTGCTGGATTCATCGCGACTAATACATCTACTTGGTCACCAGGAGTTGAGATTTTTCCGCTACCCATATGAACTTGAAAACCCGACACACCATACAAACTTCCTTGTGGCGCACGAATTTCTGATGGATAATTTGGAAATGTCGCCACATCGTTACCGAACATTGCTGCTGTATCTGTAAATTGTGTTCCGGTAAGTTGCATGCCGTCTCCTGAATCACCTACAAAACGAATCGCTACGTTTTCCATCGCAATACTTTTTTGTGGGTTGGTTTTACTTTTATTTTCTGTTGTCATAATAAATGTAATTAAACCTTATTTTTAAAGATACAAAACTACTAAAAATCTATTGCATACAAGTTTTTGATGACTATTTTTTCTACAATTCTACTTCGAAAAAAATGAGAAGTTTTCTGTTCAAACCACTCCTATTTTAAAAAATGATTAAATTTCTTATTTAGAATCATTCTAAATTTCATATGATTGACTAATAACCTAATATTTTAATTAATTTTGCTTTATTAATAAATTTTAAAATATAAACTATGGCTATTAAAATAACCGATGATTGTATCAGTTGTGACGCATGTATATCTGAATGTCCAAATAACGCAATTTACGAACCAGATCAAGAGTGGTCTTATGCTGAAGGAACCGAATTAGAAGGTGATATCACTTTAAAAAGTAATGGTGAAGAAGTAGATGCCGATGAAGAATTTGAAGCAAAATCTGATGAGTTTTACTTTATTATAACAGACAAATGTACTGAGTGTAAAGGATTCCATGATGAGCCACAATGTGCTTCAGTATGTCCTACTGACGCTTGTGTTCCTGACGAAGACTTTGAAGAGACAGAAGAACAGCTTCTTGAGAAAAAAACTTGGTTACACGGAGAATAAATTGATTATCGATTTATTTGATTAAAGATTTTAGATTAAAAAGCAGCAATACAATTAAATGTATTGCTGCTTTTTTAGTCGTCTAATTTAAGAACAGCCATAAATGCAGATTGTGGAATTTCTACACTCCCAACTTGTCGCATGCGTTTCTTTCCCTTTTTCTGTTTTTCCAAAAGCTTCCTTTTTCGTGTAATATCACCACCGTAACATTTTGCTGTTACATCTTTACGCAATGCTTTTACCGTTTCTCGGGATATTATTTTTGCGCCAATTGCCGCTTGAATGGGTATATCAAATTGTTGCCTTGGAATGAGTGAACGCAACTTAAAGACCATCTTTTTACCAATATCATAGGCACTGCCAGAATGGATTAAAGCCGATAATGCATCAACCATATTTCCATTTAATAAAATATCTAAACGCACTAGTTTAGAATCTCTAAATCCGATAGGATGGTAATCAAAAGAGGCATATCCTCTAGATACAGTCTTGAGTCGATCATAGAAATCAAAAACAATTTCTGCTAAAGGCATATCAAAGGTCAACTCAACTCTTTCGGTTGTCAAGTAGGTTTGATTGGTTATAATTCCTCGTTTTTCAATACACAAAGACATCACGGGTCCTACAAAATCAGATTTTGTGATTATAGAAGCTTTGATATAAGGTTCTTCTACTCTATCTAAAAATGAAGGGTCGGGTAAATCAGAAGGATTATGAACTCTGATAATATCATTTGGGTTCTTTTTGATATAGGCGTGATATGATACATTTGGCACCGTAGTAATAACGGTCATATCAAACTCACGTTCTAGCCTTTCTTGCACAATTTCTAAGTGCAACATCCCCAAAAATCCACATCGAAAGCCGAAACCTAAAGCTGCTGAACTCTCTGGAATAAATACCAGTGAGGCATCATTTAGTTTTAGTTTTTCCATAGCTGTTCGCAATTCCTCATAATCATCATTATCAATAGGATAAATACCTGCAAAAACCATTGGTTTTACATCTTCAAATCCTTCGATACTAACAGTAGCTGGATTTGCAGCATCGGTTATAGTATCACCAACTTTTACTTCGTGAGCTTCTTTGATACCGGACACCAAATAACCTACATCACCTGTTTTTATCACTTGTTTGGG
>JAUVOS010000229.1 GCA_030599055.1 Lutibacter sp. | reverse complement strand
TTAGTTGGAGATGAATTGAAATTAGAACTGGTTCAAAAAGGTGTTCCGAAAGAGCAAGAAACACTGTCAAATATAACAGTTTCACCAATTTTAAAAACTGCTTTTAAATGGAATCCTGGTGATGAATTTAAGTTAAGTATGACGGTTGAAGATAAAACGGAAACCTCTTTTACTGTTAGAAATGAAATTGATATTTACAATCAATCGTATCTTCATTGTTTAACAACAAATGCAAAATTGTATTATGTAAATAATGGTAAAACGTTTTCGGCTTTAAATTATTTGGGGTCTAAAAAAAGTGGGTTGTTTTATTTCTATCGTTCTTTTTATAAAGTTGTTTTAAGTGAGCACGGCGATGTTTCAGTAAAAACTAGATTTCCAGTGCATCATTTATATAAATTTCCTTTGTTGACATTACAAGACTTTTTTGTGCCCTTTGGACTGTTTTTAAAAGGAAAGTACAATCTTTTATATAAAGAGACAGAACAAACATTTAATCCACAAAAATTAGAAATGAAATCTGAAATTACTAGTAGCAATAAGCGCAAACTTTTTGTTGCTGATATTGTAATTCATAAAAATACGAGTATTAATATTCAATGTGAAACTCCTAAAAACTCTAAAATTATTTTAAAATGGGGAAACAAATTGTATTTATAATAGTATTGTTGTTTATAACGGCAGCTAATGCTCAGAAAAAACAATTGTCATATAAACAAGTTGATAGTACAACCTATGCTCAATATTTAAAACAAGATTGGAAACCTTTGTTAGAATTAGGAAAGCAGTCTCGCATAGAAGGAATTGATTTTTACTATTTAAAAGTACGAATGGGAATAGCATATTTTAAAGAAAATAAAATGTTAAGTGCTATAAAATTCCTTGAGGAAGCACATGCAGTAAACTCTTATGATATTGTAGTACAAGAATATTTGTATTGGGCTTATCGTTATAGTGGATTAATATTAGAATCTCGTTTGTTTTATAGTACAATAAATAAAAAACTAAAAGAGCAAATTAATTTAGACTTGCCATTTATATCAACACTAAGTTTTAATGTTTTAGCCACTACTAATATAGATTATGATGAAATATTACAGGAAGATGCTGCTTCTGAAAATAATGATATTCGGATTTTACCTAAAAATTATCAATTATTCTCTTTAGGTATGAGTCATCCTTTATCAAAAAGAGTAAATTTATATCATCAACTTTCTGTACTACCTACAAATTCTATTCAACAAGAGAATGATGAAGGAACTCTTGTTAATGAGTCTTACTCGGGAAAAGAATCACGGTATTATATAGATTTAACAGTTGCATTAGGAAATCGCTGGTATTTAGATGCTTATTTCAATTTTATCTCTGGAAAATATAATAATGAGAATGGCGAAGTTTTCACAAATACTTATACTGATATTGTACTTGGAGGTGCATTCACAAAAGTATTTTATTTTGCAAGAAATACAGTAAATGTTTCAGTTTCAAATTTGAATGGATTAAACCAGGTTCAAGCGGGCTACTCAGTATCTTTATATCCTTTGGGTAGTACTTTAATAGTGCCTTTTGGAACTATTCAATATCAAAATCAAGATCCTGATACAAACGTAATTTTTACAGGAGGTTTGTCTTATAATACGGAGAAATTTTCAATAATTGGATATGGTACTATTGGCGAATTGAATAATTTTATTGCTACTAATGGAGCAATTATATACAATCAATCAGCAACTGCTTTAAATGAATTTGGAGCATCATTACAATTTTATGGTAAAAACTCAATTATTAAAGTGGGTTATTCATTTATGGAGATGGAAGATAATTATTATACAGAGAATTTTGATAAAACAACAAAAACATTTAGCTTTAATCAACAAAATATAATAGCAGGAATTACATGGAAATTTTAAAAAAAATTATTATTATTGGATTATTCATTTTTTTGGTGAAACCAATAACGTATGCACAGGTTAACTATACTAATTTGCAAGAAGCTTTTAGTAAAAGCTATACATTAGAAGCTAAAGGTGATTTTAAATTGGCAGCAGATGAACTAAAGGTCTATTACGATGAAAATTCATATGAAACCAATTTAAGGTTAGGCTGGTTGAATTATATGGCTGGTAATTTTAATGAATCAATAGCTTTTTATAAAAAATCTATAGAGTTAATGCCCTATGCAGATGAACCTAAATTTGGTTATATTTTTCCTTTATCAGCTTTAGGACGCTGGGATGAGGTAATTGTTGTTTACCAAGAAATTTTAGAGAAATCATCTCATAATACTAAAGCTCTATACTATTTGGGAACAATTTATTACAATCGTGCACAGTATGATAAAGCCATAGCATATTATAAACAAATTGTAGATTTATATCCGTTTGATTATGATGGTTTATTAATGTATGCTTGGACTAATTTACAGTTAGGAAAGAAAAAAGAAGCTAAAGTATTGTTTCAAAAAGTACTGTTAAATAAACCAAATGATGTATCGGCAACAGAAGGCTTGGCATTGTTAAGTAATTAATATAGATGAAATCTAAATTAATATAAAAACTAGAAGTGTCCATTATAGTGTGTCGCCCCTCCAGTATTTGAATATGTAGAGATTTGGGATGACAGAAGAAGATAGGTGTTTTTTTGGAGTGGGAGTGCGAAGCACGGAACAACAAAAGTCAGCTTTGGCTGACCCGAGCGAAGCAAATAGATGAATTCCAATAAAAAACAATAGAAATGCTATGAATAATGTATTTCAACGGTGGCAATTTGAAAAGTTGGGCAATTTGAAACACAAATTTCTCAACATAATACATCGTCTATAAATTGTTAATTTGCTCATATTCTACACTTTCTGCCCAATTTTTTATATTGCATGTTAACTACATGCTGTTTCTTATTCAGCATAAGGACATTAAAAATAGAATTTTAAAACTGTACTATTATTTTATCATCAGTATTATTATCTGGCAATACTCCGTTAAGAACTTTCATAATATCTCTTTCAGTATCTTTTAGAATAATTTTGTAGGTGGTGTTTTTAAAAACTTTTGCTTTAAATTCGCTACCTAATATTCTTACACAATAAACCAATTCTCCAGTTTTTTCATCCCTTATTTCAATAACAGGATTTTCAATCCCTTCAACTGTTATGGTTGGCAAATAGCTTGATGCTTTTCTTCCATAATTATCGAACTGACTGATTGTTTTTGGCCATCCTTCATACTGCTGTTCTTTATTTTTGGGATCCGCATAACGAGGCCAACATTCCATTCGAATGGTTCTGTTTAGCTTATTCATTTTCACTATACCATAGCCAGGCATTTTATCATGAAGTGAAAGAGGTTCGTGATTAGTTGATTTTTTTGTAAAACCACTGGGATTGGTAACCCCATAAACAGTAACTAAATTTCCAAATCCATCTTTATGTTTGCCCATATTAGTAGTAGAGCCTTTAGGCCTGTCTTTACCTTCACTTTCGGGCCACCAAGCGCGAGGATAAAAGTTGGCAATAGAAGGCACGCAAAATGAGTACATACCGTCACCCCAGTCATCAACTCCGTGATGTACGATAGAACCTAAATGCTGATCTCCAGCCAAATGAAAAGCATAGGCTTTCCGCAAGGCATCTACAGCTTT
>JAUVOS010000085.1 GCA_030599055.1 Lutibacter sp. | reverse complement strand
ATCAAAGTCTTATTGATAGCACAAAAGTAATTTTAGATCATTATCCTTATAATCAGTTTCCTACGGATGTTAGGAGTAGTTTATTGGGTGCTTATATAGATGACATTGAATTACAATCTGCCGGAATATATAATATGTTTAATTTAAAATCTTTATCTCAATATATTTATGATTTAAATACGCAAGAATGGATTCCATTGTTTTATCGAGAAGGGCTTTCTGATTTAAAATATCCCGAATCACAAACAATAAGTAAAATACATTATTATTACGATGAGAATTTTAACATTACCTATATAGATAAAACTGAAGGTTTACCCGATGAAAATGGATATATTAGTGAAAAAACTAAATATACTTGGGATACTCAAAATGGTTTTGTTCCTGATTATAAATATATTTATTACAACACATACGATGGAAATAATCAGTTGCAAGAGGTTGTAAAAAAAAGAATTGATGATCTTAACACCGGTACAGAAATAAATGTTTTAAAATATAATTTTTATTACACTTCTAGTTTGTTCGAATATACCCAACAAACATGGGATGAAAATACTAGTGATTGGAATATTCCTGAATACAAGACTGCTATTGAATATGATACTGATGGAAACCCTGTTTTTAACTATTCTTACTTTTGGCAAGATGGAGAATGGGTGCTTTATGTAGATGTTTTTGATGAAGAGTATTATTTTAACGATGGTTTGTATACAGGATATTCTTATACAATTCCAACTATTGGAGATATTTCCTGCACTTTAACCTATGATAATAAGGATCTGCCTATCACCGAAAATTATATTGATATCAACGAAGATGGAACTTCTGGACATTATGAGGGGAAAGAATATTATTATTCGTATGACAACGGTATAAATATTAATGACATTTCGATTAAAGAGGTGGTGTTATACCCGAATCCTGCAAAAGAATTTATTTATATAAAAAGCTATGACACAGTGTCTTATAGAATATTTTCATTTTTGGGTGAATTACTAAAAAAGGGAATTACAAATCATAAAATTGATATTACTGGACTTAAAAAAGGTGTTTATTTTATTGAGTTAAATTCATATTCTAATAAATCAACTAAAAAGTTTATTGTAGAACCTTAAATCCGCAAGGTTTTTATTAGTGAAATGATTGTTAGTATATTAAGGCATTATTCATTCACTTAATTTAGTGATGACAAGAAGGTAAATTTATTTCTTGAATTTATATTGAGTAATAAAGATTAGCCACGAATTCACGAATAAAAATGGTAACTGACTGTTTTTGCGACTTTTATAATTTGCATAAATTACACTAATTCTCAAAAACAAAGTTTTTGAGTTAAATTCGTGAATTCGTGGCAAAACTTATGCGGAATTAAGGTAGAATAATTAAGTGGGTTTTATATAAAAACTTTAATACTTTTACCCAAATTAAATAAACAAGTGCAGGCCTACAACAAAATACAACAAAAACTTCACGGATTTATCCGTAAGTACTATACCAATGAACTAATAAAAGGAAGTATCCTTTTTTTAGCTTTTGGTTTATTGTATTTTCTTTTTACCTTGTTAGTGGAGCACTTTTTATGGTTAAAGCCGAGTGCGCGAACTCTTTTGTTTTGGGTCTTTATTGTCGTTGAAATTGCTTTATTGGTAAAATATATCTTTATTCCAATACTAAAACTCATGGGGCTTTCCAAAGGAATTAGCCTTGCGGAAGCTTCTTCGATAATTGGCGTTCATTTTAAAGAAATTGATGATAAGCTGTTAAATATGCTACAGTTACATGAATCTAGTTTTAGTGGTGAGTCTAATCAAAGCACTGAACTTATTCTCGCTAGTATTGATCAAAAAGCAGCGAACTTACAACCCATTCCTTTTAAAAGAGCTATTCAATTTTCTACTAATAAAAAATATCTTAAATATTTAGCAATTCCTCTTTTAATTTGGATAATTACCGTATTTGTTGGAGAAAAAGCATTGTTACGTGATAGTTATACAAGGGTCGTAAACCATCAACAAGCCTATATTCCTCCGGCACCTTTTAGTTTTGAAATCACCAATAAAAACCTAGATGTTATAGAAAGAGAATCAATTCAATTGAATATCCGCACAAAAGGTGATCTTATCCCGGAAGAGGCAAAAATAGTTTTTAATGACGAATATTATTTTTTAAAAAATGAGGGAGGCGGTAGTTTTGCCTACAGCTTTGAACATGTCGTTAAACCCATTAAATTTCACCTTCAAGGAAATAATGTATATTCAAAAACCTATACAATTAATCTTATTCCTACGCCAAAAATTCGAGCTATTAATTTATTTTTAAAGTATCCGAATTATCTTAATAAAACGAATGAAAAAATTGAAAATACAGGAAATATTATTGTTCCGTCCGGCACATCAATAACCTGGAATATCGCTACAAAACAAACTGATTCCTTACATCTTTTACAAAATAATGGGCGTTTTGCTTTTAATCAAAATACAAATAAATCCGATTTTTTTAGCCTTACAAAATCTGCTTTCAAGTCTTTTTCATACAATATTCAAGCTTCAAACAAACATTTGATGAATTATGAAAATCTTTCTTTTACCGTTGAGGTGATTCAAGATGAATATCCCAGTATAAATATAAAAACAGATATTGACAGCATTACTCGTGGCAAGGCTCAGTTTGTAGGGCGTTTAACGGATGATTATGGAATTTCGAAATTACAACTTGTTTACTATAATCAACTGAATAAAGAGCAGAAATCTACGCATACAATCGTTATTCAAAAATCCTCCTTAGTCGATTTTTATTATGTGTTTCCAACAGAAATTGAAAGCATCGATGGCGTAGATTATGAATTTTATTTCGAAACTTTTGACAATGATATGGTTTCCGGGCCAAAATCCGTAAAAAGTAAAGTTTATTCCTATCATAAAGACACCCAAACAGAAGAACAAGAAAAAATATTACAAGAGCAGAAACAAGGCTTAGATGATTTACAAAAAACATTAGAAAAACAAGAAAAAAATCAATTGGATTTAGAGGAATTAAAAAAGGATTTACAAAATAAATCTGATATTGAATTTAACGATACAAAAAAATTAGAGAAGTTTATACAAAGACAAGAGGAGTATCAACAAATGATGGAACGACAAACGGAAGAGTTGCGAAGAAACCTCGATGAACAACCCGAATTAAAAAATGAATTTCTCAAAAACAAAAAAGAGGATATCCAAAAACGTTTGCAAGAAGCCAAAGAGATCGCTAAGCAAGATAAATTACTAGATGAATTGAGAAAATTAGCTGAAAAATTGCAAAAGGAAGACTTGTTGGATCGCATCAAGAAAATGAGTAAAAATAACCAACAACAAGAAAAGAGTTTAGAACAATTGTTGGAGTTGACCAAACGATTTTATGTAGAACAAAAATCAGAACAAATAAGAGAAAAATTGGAAGAATTGGCCGAAAAACAAGAAAAACTAGCCAAAAGTGATGAAAATAGCGAAGAAAATCAAAAAAAGTTAAACAAAGAATTTGAAAAGATTCAAGAAGATATGCAGCAATTGCAAAAGGATAACGATGCGCTTAAAGAACCCATGGAAATCGATGCGCAAAAGCCGGAACAAGAAGCTGTAAAAAAAGAGCAACAAGAAGCTACGAAACAACTCCAACAACAAGCACAACAACAAGCGAGTAAAAAACAAAAATCTGCTGCTAAAAAAATGAAAGAAATGGCGCAAAGCATGCAGATGCAAATGGCTGGTTCATCCCAAGATATGATAGAAGAAGACATAGCCATGCTTCGTCAAATAATTGAAAACTTAATCACATTTTCATACAAACAAGAAAATCTGATGGATGCTTTAAGCAATTTACACAAAAATCATCCCGGGTTTTCAAAAAAACTAAAAGAACAAAACCAGCTTAAAACATTTTTTGAGCATATTGATGATAGTTTATACGTGCTGTCTATGCGCCAAGCAAAGCTCACTAAACACATCAACACGTATTTGGCAAATGCACATTACTATTTAGATGAAACACTGGTAAAATTAGAGGAATTTCAAATTCCTAGAGCTGTCTCAGATCAACATTATGTCATGACTGCGGCAAACGATTTAGCCTTACTGCTAAGTTTAATGCTCGATAACATGCAAAGTTCTATGGGAATGGGGCAAGGAAAAGGTAAAGGAATGGGTATGGGAAAAGGCAAAGGAAGCGGAAAAGGATTTAGCTTACCAGACATTATTAAAAAACAAGGAGAACTCGGAGAAAAAATGGAAAAAGGAATGAAAAAGGGTGAAAAACCCGGTGGTGAAAAAGATGGAAAAAAAGGAGAAAAGGGGAAATCTGGAGAAGAAGGAAAAGAGGGGAAAGGAGGACAACAAGGCGGACAAGGTGAAGGGGAACAAAATAGTCAAGAATTGTATGAAATATACAAACAGCAAGCGATGTTACGACAAGCACTTGAAAATCAATTAAATGACTTGAATGGAAATGGCACAAAAGGGCAAGCAAACAAGGTGAAAAAACAAATGGAAGAGCTTGAACGTCTATTGTTAGAAAAAGGAATGACCAAACAGGTCTTAGATAAAATGTTGCGTATAGATCATGAATTACTAAAACTAAAGGATGCGGTACAAAAACAAGGTAAAGAAAACAAGCGCGAATCAAAGACAAACTATAAAACCTACCCGAAAATAAGTCCCAAACAATTAGAGTTTAAAGAGAAATACTACCAACAAAATGAAATATTAAATCGCGAAGCATTACCTTTGCGCAGCCTTTACAAGAAAAAAGTCAAGGAGTATTTTAAAAAATAGATTAAAAAACCAAACTTCATAATCGTTAAAACATACATTCTTTTATAGTTTTTTCACGGTTTTGTTTTTATAATCGTGAAAATTATATAACTTTGCAGCATGGCAAAAGTTTTTAAAGCATATAAACAAATTACATTTCTTAGAGAAAGATATTATAAAGCAAAATCTGGTAAAGAAGCTTTGTTACAATTAATAAATGAAAGTGAAGTTTCTGAACAAGTTTACAATTCAAACGCCATTGAAAACAGCACACTTTCTTTAGAAGAAACAGAAAAGATCTTGCTTCAAATTGAATTGGACCGTTACATTTCAGAAAGAGAATTATTTGAAACCAAAAATTTAGCTCGTGTTATTTTATATATTGAAAACAAGGCAAAAGAAAAAGAATTAGATTTTGAAACAATTTTATTATTACATAAAATGTTACTTTCTAATATCAGAGATGATGTCGCCGGTCGCTTTAGAAATAAAGATGAATGGGTAAAAGTGGGTAACTATATTGCTCTTGACCCAAAATATGTTGAAAAATCATTAAACGATTTGCTTATCCGATATAACACGAGTCAAGATGTTCATATTATTAAAAGAATAGCTTTCTTCCATCTTACTTTTGAACATATTCATCCATTTGTTGATGGTAATGGTCGTATAGGTCGTATTTTAATTAATTATCTCCTTATTAGAGATGGATATGTGCCTATAAACATCAAATATATTGAAAGAAAAGAGTATTATGTTGCTTTTAGAGAATTTGATAGTAGTGGTAAAAGTGCTCTTATGGAAAAGCTGGTTGGTAAAGCGCTAAGCGCCAGTTACCATAAAAGATTAGCATATCTTGAAACAAAAAAAATTATTAGTTTAAATGATTTTGCAAAACAACAAAAACTATCTCATTCTAATTTAATAAACAAAGCAAAACGCCAAACTATAGAAGCATTTCTTGAAAAAGGCGTATGGAAAATAGGAATTTAATTCCATCCTTTTTATCTAAAAATTATCAAATATAGTTCAATGATTCTATTTCACTCAGAAACCAATTTTACGCTAGCGGATAAAGAAACCTATTCCTCATGGCTTAGCAATGCTATTTCTGAAATGCAAAAGGAAGTGGGCAATATCAATTATATTTTTTGCGATGATGCCTACTTATTAAAGATTAATCGGAAGTATTTACAACACGATACTTTTACCGATATTATAAGCTTTGACTATTCTGAAAATAACACAATTGCCGGAGATATTTTTATTTCAATTGATCGTGTTAAAGAAAATGCAAAAGAATATGATGTTTCTTTTTTAGAAGAACTAAAACGGGTGCTAATTCATGGTGTTTTACATTTTGCCGGTTATAACGATAAAACAAAAGTAGAAAAAGATACTATGCGAAAGCAAGAAAATTATTATATAAAATATTTAACCAATTAATTATGAGATACTTATTCGTGTTTATCCTGTTTTTTTATTCATTTTCAGCTTCTGCACAAGAACGCTATAAAGAAGCTACAAAAACAATAAAACACACTAGTAGTTATAAAATATCTGATTCAATCAGCTTACATTTTGCTGTTACCTATAAAAAGAATCCTTTACGATATGAATACCAAGCTTATTTGGTTGGTGAAATGGTTAAAAAGTTAGCTCCTTTTTCTTTTGATGGGAAAAAGAAACCCAACATCATTGCATCACATATAAACGACAGTAAATGTGTATTTATTTACAAAAGAAAAAATAATTATTACATTATAGAATATGATTTTAAGGATGAAAAAGCGAGTCTATCACAAAAAATACCTGATTTAAAATATGACCATATACTTCAAAAAGAGAATGCGACATTTTTTATAAAAAAGAAAGGAAAATCAATACTTCTAACGCATATACGCAACAAAGATTATATAAATACACGCCTCTATGATTCTGAAACCTCTGACGATGCTAATTTGTTTAATAAATTTAAATTAGACACTGAGTTTGACTACGTGACTACTGATGAATACGTAGAAATTGGTTCTATTAAAAAGGGACATTCGTATATTTTTGACAATACAATCATATTAACTTATGATGAAAAATCTAAAGAAACTTCTTATGTAATAACACTTGATTATGCTAACAAAAGCAACTTTAGTGTTAGGTCTTATAAAAATAGTTTAAAAAATATTCGACAAATTAGGTCTTTTGCAATTGGTAATTTACTGTTTCAATTTGCAATTAGTTTTAAATTAGCTAAGCTCAATATTTACAACTTAGAAGCTTCTAATTTATCTAAAAGCTTTACCTATACAAAAGAGGATTTTGGCCCACACAACAAATACTATCGTAGAACAAAAGAAATGGCGGTAAAGCCTGCTGCTTTTTTTAATAGCTTTGCGAGATTTGTTCCTTTTTCCACCTATTTACCAACTATTTTTATAACTGTAAACAAAGGAATTAATGATTCATATATCGTTGAAAGTGGTCATATAAACGGTGCTGTCTATTCATATTATAATCATTTTGACCATTTTATGTGGCATCAACAAATGATGAATCAACCTCCTGTAAATATCCCACGTTTTGGTCCAAATCCAAATTTAGATATTTATGAAGTAAAAGATACGGAAGATGATTTAAAAAAAACCTCATTTATTCTTGCTTTAGACGCTGATTTTCAAAAATTGGATTCAATTCCTGATTCGCTTTTTGAAAAGGAAAAATGGAAAAAAGAAAAAGAATCCTTGGATGAAATAAAAAAGAATCCTGGTTATAAATCTTTTTCTACTATTGAATTACAAAATAGTTTACGATATATATTCTATCATAAAAGAATAAAAACATTATTTATTAAAGAAATTAACAAGAAAGAATAGTTCCACGTGGAACAATTATAAAAATGAGTCTATTTAATACTACATATGATGTTATAGTTATTGGCGCTGGACATGCAGGTTGCGAAGCTGCTACAGCAAGTGCAAAACTAGGAGCACACACACTTCTTATCACAATGAGTTTGCAAAATGTTGCTCAAATGAGCTGTAATCCTGCTATGGGAGGAATTGCAAAAGGACAGATTTTACGTGAAATTGATGCATTAGGTGGTATGAGTGGTATTGTTGCTGATAAAACAGCTATTCAATTTAAAATGCTTAACAAATCTAAAGGTCCCGCCATGTGGAGCCCAAGAGCCCAAAGTGATCGTATGCGTTTTTCAGAAGAATGGCGAAATGTTTTGGAAAACACGGACAATCTCGACTTGTATCAAGATATGGTGGTAGATCTTTTAGTAGAAAATAATGAAGTACAAGGCGTACAAACCACGCTTGGTTTTCCTATAAAAGCACGTAGTATTATATTAACTGCTGGTACTTTTTTAAATGGAAAAATTTATATTGGCAACAAAAGCTTCAAAGGTGGCAGAGCTGGTGAACGAGCATCAATGGGTATTACACAAGAATTGGTTGCTTTAGGTTTTGAAACAGATAGAATGAAAACAGGTACGCCACCACGTGTAGATGCAAGATCTTTGGATTTTTCAAAGATGATTGAGCAACCTGGTGATGAAAATCCAACAAAATTTTCCTATTCAAAAGAAACAAAACATTTAACCAAACAACGCTCGTGCTACATGGCCTACACAAGCCTAGAAGTACACGCATTATTAGAAACCGGATTTAAAAGAAGTCCTATGTTTACTGGCGCTATAAAAAGTGTTGGTCCGCGTTATTGTCCATCCATTGAGGAAAAAATACATCGTTTTTCGGATAAAGACAGGCATCAACTCTTCGTAGAACCAGAAGGCTGGACTACCAATGAATACTATGTAAATGGTTTTTCTACTTCGCTACCAGAAGATGTTCAAGACAAGGCATTGCGAAGTGTTTCGGGATTTGAAAATGTAAAAATATTACGATTTGGCTACGCTATTGAATACGATTATTTTCCCCCAACGCAATTAAAACATACCCTAGAAACCAAACGTGTTGAAAATCTCTATTTTGCTGGTCAAGTGAATGGTACTACTGGCTACGAAGAAGCGGCGGCGCAAGGTTTGATGGCGGGTATCAATGCGGCATTAAAATTACAAAACAAGGAGGCTTTTATTCTAAAAAGAAATGAAGCCTATATTGGGGTTTTGATAGATGATTTAATCACAAAAGGTACGGAAGAACCTTATAGAATGTTCACTTCAAGGGCTGAATATCGCACCTTATTAAGACAAGATAACGCTGATATTAGATTGACACCTTTAGGATATTCAATTGGTTTAGCTAGTGAGGAACGTCTAAAAAACGTGAATACTAAAATAGCTAAAACAGCTGCTTTTATACAGTTTTTAGAAAAAACCAGTATCAAACCGGAAACAGCCAATAAAATCCTTAAAGGATTAGGTAGTGCACCCGTTTCACAATCCATGAAAATGTTTAAGTTGTTTACGCGTCCGCAATTTTCTATAGCTGTCATTACTAGTTTTGAGGAAGTTGCTAAATACATAACTAGCAAGAATGTTGAGGAGGACGTTTTAGAGCAAGTAGGTGTACATTTAAAATACTCTGGCTATATAAACAAAGAAAAAAATATTGCAGAAAAATTGAATCGTTTAGAAAATGTAAAGATTCCTGCAAATTTTGATTTTAATAAAATTCATTCAATATCTACTGAAGCACGGCAAAAACTCACAAAAATTCAACCTGCTACAATATCGCAAGCCAGTAGAATAAGCGGTGTTTCGCCAAGTGACATTTCAGTATTGTTGGTGCATTTAGGAAGATAGTTCCACGTGGAACATTGTTAAAACTTAGGTTATTAACCCGACAGACATAAGACGAAAAGACGTAAGACGTAAAACTTTTACTCATTGCCAATTACAACATAGCTCTATTTCGGTTAATTATCGTCATGTTAAGAAGTTGTAAGATTTTTATCGAACGTTATTTAATATATGCTCGAATATCAATTATAGCTTAATAATTTCTTTGAGTCTCGATAGCTATCAGAATTGCGAATTCTTTATGTAGTTTTGTGCAAGAGCTATTTCACAGAGAGCCACTAAGAATGCACAAAGGACACAAAGTCAACATAATTTTACAACAGAAGCAAAACTCATTACATTGGAAAAAATAGTTTGTAAAGATCATACGGTATCCAGAGAGAAATT
>JAUVOS010000098.1 GCA_030599055.1 Lutibacter sp. | reverse complement strand
TCGGAGGCAACTCCTAAAACCATCAATACTGCATCTTTGAAATTTTGAATGTTTTCTTTGCGTTCTTCGTAATAGCTTTTTATTTCAAATTTATGATTTACTTCCTCATTTAGTCTATCAACAACTATTTTTGCTTGATTGAAAAGGTCAATTTCTCCTTTCATAGCACGTTTTAGTACCGTATCAACAATGAGTAAACGATTAATCTCATTAGTTCCTTCAAAAATTCTGTTTATTCTAGAATCGCGGTAACCACGTTCTACAGGTGCATCAGATGAAAAGCCCATACCTCCAAATATTTGTACTGACTCATCTACGATAAAGTCCAATGCTTCAGAGCCTAATACTTTTATTAAAGCACATTCAATGGCAAATTGGGCTGCTCCCTTAATATTTGCTTCACCATAATCCATACCTTGAGTCGTATAGGTTTCGATGGTATCGTTTACATCTTTACTCGCTTTATAAACGGCTGATTCGGCCACAAATGTTTGAATCACTTGCTCCCCCAATTTGTTTCTTATCGCTCCAAAATTAGCGATAGGTTGGTGAAATTGATTTCTTTCATTCGCATAATTTACAGAATGCGTAATAGCTCGTTTCGCCGCACCAATTACAGTAGCACCCAATTTAATACGCCCAATATGAAGTATATTGAGTGCGATACGGAAACCGCCACCTCTTTTTCCCAACATATTTTCCACAGGCACTTTTACATTATTATAGAAAACTTGTGTCGTTGAAGAACCTTTGATTCCCATCTTTTTCTCTTCAGGATTGATTACCACACCATCCCATTTTTTTTCAACAATAAAAGCACTTAAAACACGATCTTTATCAACTTTGGCAAACACGGTTTGAATATCGGCAAATCCACCGTTGGTAATCCACATTTTGGCACCGTTTAAAATGTAGTGTTTTCCGTCTTCAGAAAGTGTTGCTTTGGTCGTCCCAGAGTTTGCATCCGATCCGGCTCCCGGTTCTGTTAAGCAATAGGCAGCCTTGAATTCTCCACTTGCTAATTTTGGTAAATATTTTTGTTTTTGTTCGTCATTTCCATAATATAGAATGGGTTGTGTGCCAATTCCTGTGTGACACATAAAAGCAACTGAGAATGAATTGGCTGCTCCCATGGCTTCATTGGCTCTCATATTGGTCAGAAAATTTTGATCAAAACCCTCGTATTTTTCAGGAATAGAAATACCTAAAAGACCCAATTCGCCAGCTTTTCCTACAAGTTCTGACATTAAACCTTTTTCTTGGGCATCAATACGATCTAGATTTGGATATACCTCTGCTTCTAAAAAATCTTGGCACGTTTGCACAATCATCTGTTGTTCTTCGTCAAATTCTTCGGGAATAAAAATATTTTCCACGTCGATTTCTTTGAGTAAGAATTCACCACCTTTAATGAGTTGTTTATTTTCCATATTCTAATGTAATAAATTGTTATTATTAATTTGCTTAAGCGTATTTCTTAGTTTCGCAAAGATATAAATATCAAGGTAAGAAACAAAGTCTTAATCTTTACACCTTAAATTCGCAAGTCTTTTTATAACTGACACAAATTACACGAATTGACACGAATTTTTTGCACTTAAATAAGTGATGTAAAATAGTGGTATACACCTGATAATGATCACACTAATTAAATTCTTGTGGATTTTAGGTTTACATGCAATGTATGTACTTATCCACAAGCTTCTTGGTTTCTTCCTTTTTGTTAAATAAGCGTTCACTTAAATCTTTATCTTTATATTCCTTAAGTCTTTTGACGAATTCATCGATGGTTCCTTTTGGAAAAACGCCATCCTTTTGATAGAAATCACTCTCTTTTTCTAGGAAATCTGCCGATGCTTCGCATGAAGTTGGCAAAGCTGCCAACTTATTGTAAAGGTTTTTGTGTTCCTTTTCAAAAATATTGACATTTACATATAATTCTTTTGCCTTTTTTAAAGAATCTTTCGCGAGAATTCCTTCTTTACCAGCAAGTATTAGGCCTGCCATTAGGTGATATAAATCTGCCGAACCGTCGGGGACTCTAAATTCAACGGTTTGTTTTCCTGGAATATAAGGAATGTCACCAATCTCTTGAGGATTAGCATCTTTTATCATACTTGTTTCTGCAATCCAACCTAGAGGGACTCTTACCAATACCGAGCGATTGCTATCTCCCCAACACACTTTGGTAGGTGCCTCTTGATGCGGCACCAAACGTAAATAGGAAGTAGGTATTGTATTCCCAAAAGCAGTTAAGGATTGTGCTTTTCCTAAAATTCCCGCAATAAATTTTTTAGCAATATCTGTTAAACCAACGCGATCAGCCATCTGGTTCTCCCCATCTTTTTCGAGTAACATGTGTACGTGTAAACCACTTCCCGCTTTTCCAACAGTAATTTTCGGAGCAAAACTAATTGTAACTCCATATTTCTGACCGAGCATTCTCAGTATCCACTTAGCGATGATTAATTGTTCAACTGCCTCTTCTGCTTCTACAGGGTTAAACTCAATTTCGTGCTGTTCGTATTTATAGTTTTTGGTTGTAAAACTTCCTACTTCCGAGTGTCCATATTTAATTTTACCACCACTTTGGGCGATGATTTGTAAGGCCTCAATTCGAAGGTTCTCACTATTTGTAAATGGCGCAGAAGCATGATAACCTTTTTGGTCTTTTGCTGGATACAAATCGTCTTTTTCACTCTTGACATAATATTCTAACTCACCCATGGCTTTAAAGATATAACCAGTATCTTCAGTAAATTTTTTTGCTGCCTTTTTTAAAATATATTCGGGAGCACTTTCAAGAGGATACCCTTCTCTTGTATAAAAAGAACAGAGAATTTCTAAAGTTGGTTGCTTGGAAAATGGATTTACAAAAGCAGTTCTAAATCTTGGAATAACATATAAATCACTATGATCTGCATGGATATATGAAAACAAACTCGAGCCATCTACACGTTCGCCTGTAGAAAGAATTGATTCTAGATAATCTTTACTCGTTATTACAAAGTTTAGCGTTTTTAACTTGCCATCTCCCCCTACATATCTAAAGTTTAATATTTCAATATTGTGGTCATCAATGTATTTAATAATATCATGTTTAGTAAACTCTCTAGCTGGTTTTTGTAGATATTTCACCAGTCTATTCGGATTCATTAATACCTCTAAATCTCTCATAATTTGTGTTGAGTTTATTTTAATACATGACAAAAAAAACCATCAATTTTTATAAGTCTTTGAATTCCAAGAGACCTACTAGGTTTTAAAAACCTAGTAGGTCTTATACAAATAGCTTGTATTTAGTTATTTAATGAAACACATCTGTTTTTTGTCAAGTACTAAACGAATTTATTTATACATCAATAACTACTTGCTATACCAAATTTTGGTTCAAAAAATGCATACAAAGATACTCCCTTTTATAGCGTTAATAGACTAAAATATAGCTAATCTTTCTATTTGTTGAAGTTTTATAAACTACCTTAAATCCGCAAGTCTTTTTATAACTGACACGAATTGCACGAATTGACACTAATTTTTCGCACTTAAATAAGTGATATAAGATAGTGATATATGCTTGATAATGATTGCACTAATTAAATCCTTACGGATTTTAGAAACTAAAAGAAAGTTTAACGTAAGCTGAAAGCTACACCGGCAGTTATACTTGGGTATTTTTGAAAAGTATAATCTCCAAAAATTTTAACAGGTCCTAAATTAAAGCGTGTACCCAAGGTTGTTTTAAAACCTGACATCGTAAAATTGAGGTCAATTGGATCCGTAACAGTAACATCTACGGTACTATTGTCGTCTAAATCAAATTCATAGGTTCCTTTAACACCTAAATCTGTACTGCCACCTACATAACCAAAACCTGCATAAAAATTGACTATTTTTAAGTTTACACCTGCAATTGCCTGAGCTGTATAGGTATTAAAAGACATTGTTAAAGCTTGATCGTTTCCCGGAATCTCTATATTATCAGGGGTATAAGTTACATTAACCTTTGTAAAAGCAGCTAATCCGGATAAAGTAAATAGGTTTTTATCTCCTTTTTGGAAATACTGTGAAAGTTCATGCTTTATACCAATACCCAAAAGGTTAAAAGCAATTCCTTCTCTTTCCGTATTTGGAAAAAAACGAATCTTTAGATCTGTATTTAAAGGTAAGCCAATACCGGCTTGTATCATAGGCGTGGGAATGGCTATGGGAATAAAAAACTCTTTTAACCATTTATCTCCATGACCATCAAGAGCATCGATAGAAAAAAGATTGTCTTCAACATTTATTTCTAATTCTGTAGCTGTTTCACTACCTGCAATTGTAGGTAACTCAGAACTACCACTTCCTATGGTAAGATTGTTATAATCACTAGCTATAAACTGAAAATACTGTTCATCACTAGGAATCATAGCTATTGATGCTGTAAAAGAGAAATCAAAACCGAATTTTTCGTGTGCTTTTGCACGTGAATACCAGCCATTGTTTAAATCATACATCAGTCCATTGATTGCCGGGTTTAAATAATGTTCTACATAGGCTGATGCATCATCTTGAGCTGCGAATATATATTCGATCTGTGCTTTTGCTGTAAACGTTAATAAAAAGAATAAAACTGTAAGAAGGATTGATTTCTTCATAATTGGAATTTTTGACAATTAATACAAACGCATAGCTCTTTAATTGTAACGAATTTACAATAAATATATTCTAATAAGAACCTGTTTTATATTTATTTGACAAAAAAATACAGTTTATCTAAACCCTTCTACCCCAATAAAATGCGAGAATTAAACCGGAAAGAATATCCCATACACCCCAAAAAGCCGCTAATAAAGTCATACCGCCTAAACCTTCAAAAAAACCAAAAATTAATAACAAGCCAAGACCTGAATTCTGAATTCCTGTTTCGATGGCTAAGGTTTTTTTATCGTGAAATTCAAGTTTAAAAAGATTTGCTGTTTGAAATCCTAAGATATAAGCTAAAATGTTATGCCCAATTACTAAAAACAAAACATGATGTACATGTTCTGTAAAGATATTCCAGTTATTATGAAAAGCGATAAGTAGTAATAAAATAAAAAATAAAAAAGACAGTGGTTTTAATATACGACCTATTTTATTTGCCCAATTTGAAAAATAATACCTTACTAACATTCCTAATACTAATGGAATACCCAATATCATACTCACCAGTTTAAACAGCGCGAAAGGATCTAAATGCACTTTTTTTAATAATTCATTCGTCGGTTCGTATAAACTAGCATATAGTTCAAAATTAAAAGGGGTCATAAAAACGGATAGCATGGTTGCAAAAGCAGTTAAACTTACCGATAATGCTGGATTTGCCTTAGCCAGTTTACTCATATAATTTGAAACATTACCGCCTGGGCAAGCTCCTATTAAAATTAAGCCTAAAGCAATACTAGCAGCGGGTTTTACAATAATAACAATTAAAAAAGTCAATGCAGGCATCAATACAAACTGCGATAGTATACCGACCAGAACAATTTTGGGTTGTGTAAAAAGTCTTTTAAAATCCTCCGTAGTGATATCAAGAGCTATTCCAAACATAATAACAGCTAAAACCACATTGAGTAGAAACAACTCATCGTGATTAAAGTTAATTTTTATTTGGTCGAGTTCGTTCATTTAGTAACGATTTAATAATGTAATGATAGAATAACACAATGAGGTAATGGCTTAACGGGTTTGGTCTACTACCATAATTTAAAGCTTTAAACTGCTTTATTGAGTTGTTAAACAATTCTACCAAATGTGCCTTATGTCAGTCTTAAGTCATTAGTTCTATTTAGGTTTGAAAAGCTATGTATTATTGTTTCAATGATATGTTATTTTTTAATTTGCAAAGGCGAATTGAATAATATTAGCACCCATTTGTAATGCTTTCAACCGAACTTCGGGTGGATTGTTATGCACGACTTGTGATTCCCAACCATCGCTTAAATCGCTTTCATAATCGTAAAAACAGACCAACTGTCCTTGGTAGAACAGTCCAAATCCTTGTGGTGCCTTTCCATCGTGTTCGTGTATTTTGGGTACTCCTTTATTAAAATCAAATTTTTGGTGATAGATGGGATGATCAAATGGAACTTCAACAAACTCTAATTCCGGGAATACTTTTTTAAATTCCTTTCGTATAAATTTATCCAATCCATAGTTATCAGATATATGAATAAAACCACCTGAGCTGAGATAATCACGTAAATTAGAGGCTTCATCCTCGTCAAAAAGAATTGTGCCATGCCCGGTGATAAATAGAATGGGAAAGTCAAATATAGCTACCGAACCAGGTTTAACTGTCTTTGGTTTTGAATCTATTTTTGTAAAAATGTTTTCATTGCAAAAACTGATTAAATTCGGAACAGCAGTTGGATTTGCATACCAATCGCCTCCACCTCTATATTCAAGAGTTGCTACTTGCTGAGAAAAAACTTGAAAAAAACAAAAAATACTTACTATAAATGGCAAAATAGCTTTGAGTAACTTTGCGCCTACTTTGTATTTTTTTTTGCAATAACTCATTGTTATTTATTCATTTTTTAAACTAATTGTATGTACGGCAACAATTCCCGCTGTTTCAGTGCGCAAACGCGTAACTCCCAAAGATACGGGAATAAATGAATTTTGCAAAGCTTGTTCAATTTCTTCAGGTGAAAAACCTCCTTCCGGACCGATAAGAATTAAAACATCAGAATCGGGTTTTAGTTGTTCAAATAAAGATTTCTTTTTCGATTCAAGAGTATCCAATTCACATAGTGCTATCAATTTTTGACCAGTAGTATTTTGTGAAATCAAAGTACTAAAAGAAGTCAACTTATTTAATTTTGGAAACTTGTATTGCAAGGATTGTTTCATAGCCGTTTGCAAAACTTTTTGCATACGTTCTTGCTTAATAACTCTACGTTCTGAATGTTTACACGTCAAGGGACTAATTTCATCAACTCCTATCTCTGTCGCTTTTTCTAAAAACCATTCAAAACGTGTATTGTTTTTTGTAGGAGCTATTGCAATGTGAACTAAAAAATTACGAATTGGTTTTTGTGGAATAATTTCAGCTATTTGAACTTTGCATTTTTTTTCATTTGCACTACTAATATGTCCTTTAAACAAAAGGTTTTTTCCGTTGGTGACGTGTATCGTATCACCTTCTTTTTTTCTGAGTACTTTTACAATATGCCGACTTTCTATTTTATCAAAAATAAAGTCGGTGCTTTTTTTATGTAATGTAGCATTGTAAAAAAGTTGCATATACTTTATTCAATTAAATTATCGCCTCCTTGTATTTGTTTTCCTTTTCTTTCTAGATTTTCGTTTACTCGGTTTTTTCCCTCTTCTTGATTTTTTATTGAATAAACGTTTAAAAAAGCCATCTCTTTTATACTGAACTTTGCCACTACCCTCTTGATTGGATTTTGACATAATAAGTTTGTCTTTATGTCTATCAATACGATACGACAAACCTAAACCTCCGTAAATATTTAAATAATCTATTTGATGATCAGTTCGGAGATTTAAACCTATTTGTAAATCTTTATGGAATAAATAAGCCAATCCACCACCTATTTCATAGTTTTTTGTGTAACGGGTGAACATACCTTGGTGTTCTCCAAAAGCAGAAAAACGGGGCGTAAATGCATAGGTTAAAGTAGTAATGTAACCAATTGTTCGATTGTTATCTATTGTTAAATAATCTCCAATAAAATTAGTTACTAATATTAAATCCGGAGAAAAATCATTTTGTAATAAAACAGCTATTTTTGGGCTAAAAGTAGCCACTTGATAATCTATTCCTAAAGCATTTGTATTAAAACCGGCATACAAACCTACAGAAGGTATTAGGCGTCTCCAATCAAAGGCTGTTTTTGATTTCCAACTTCTAATTTCTTTAGAAGGATCTTTATATTTTGGCATATAAAAGAGGTACTTCGCACCGACTGTAAACTGACTTATGCCACTTATCGGATTTGTTTCACCGGTAACAAGGTTTCTAATAATATCGTCTTTTTGATACTTGATATTTGTACTCAATTCAAATCTTTCCCAGAATAAACCACTTCGTAAAAAAAGATCAATTCCTCGAGATTTTCTTGTTGTAAAAAAATCAGGTCTGTCGTTTTTTTGATAAAAGAACCCACCTTCTATTTGATAGACACCTGTACCCACTCCAAAGGGACTTTCAGAAAAACCTGGACGTTTTGAATTAATAACCTCAGTATATTGAGAATAAGACAAGAGGCTAACAGACAGAAAAAAAACTAAAACGTAGTACTTCATATAGATTCTTTTGATATTACCAATAACGATTTTGAATTTAATTAGTATTTAAAAGTAAGTATTTAATTTGACACCCGAATTATTCTGCTCCTGTTTTGATGGCTTCTGTAGGATCAATACCTTGATCAATCTTTTCATAGTCTAATGTGGAACCACCCATACTATGCGGTATCAAATAAACAGCTGTCATAACTATTGCTGCAATCAATACTATAATACGACTTGTTCTTTCATTCTTTTTTGGTTTTAAACCTATAATTACTAGTGCAATAACCCATGCCAACCACATGATAAGCATTTTATTATCTGTAAAGTCACCGCCAAATGGGAAACCTGTCCAATACTCTCCAAAGGCATATTTTTGAACAAGAGGTCCGAGCATCATACCTCCTATTGTCATTCCAACAAGTGAAATAATTGCCCATCTACGCATTGTTTTAGGGTCAAATAAAGCACTAAGACCTGCACGCATTCCTAATAAAACTGCAAAAAACATCAAAAAGACATGCGGCCATAAAACACTTCCGGGTACCGGATCTTTATAACGTAGCACAATATTATCTTCGTTTAATTCAGGAATTCGGAAAACTTTTTCGTCAATACTACCTTCAATAAAATATTCCATTTTTCCGGCTGATGGTTGTACGGGTA
>JAUVOS010000129.1 GCA_030599055.1 Lutibacter sp. | reverse complement strand
TAAAAAATGATTTGTAGATGAAGTTTATTCCACAAGTCTTTTGCAAAAAGTCTTTTGGCGTCTTTTTCGGTTTGTACGACGTTTTTACCGGAACTTAAATTCCAACGATACATCAATCGATGAATATGTGTATCCACAGGGAAAGCAGGAATCCCAAACGCTTGACTCATAACTACACTTGCCGTTTTATGTCCCACAGAAGGCAAAGCTTCTAAAGCTTCGAAACTAGCAGGAACTTTACCTTTATACTTTTTAATTAGAATTTTTGATAAACCATAAATTCCTTTTGATTTCATGGGCGAAAGTCCTACTGGTTTTATAATTTCTCTAATTTCATCGACAGACAACTTGACCATATCATAGGGATTGTCAGCTTTTTTAAATAGAAGGGGAGTTACCGTATTCACTCGAGCATCTTGACTTTGTGCCGACAAAATTACCGCAATCAACAAAGTATAAGGATCTCTGTGTTGTAAGGGAATAGGAACTTCGGGGTAGAGTTCCTCTAGTTTGTCTATGATGTAGTGTACTCGTTGTATTTTGTTCATACGATTTATTAAAAAACCAAAGTTACTATTATTTAATAATTTACAAAGAAATAAAAATTAAGAAGCAAGATTTGAAAATATCGAGCAAATCTCCGGAGTATGTAACTCACAGACTTTGCAAAGTTTGCAACTTTGAGCCACTATACGTACACCGCTGAACGAAGTCTAATATGGGGGCTGTGCGAAGTCCCCAGACTTCGCACTACATCGATTAAGTACAAAAACTCCCCGCTACCACACGATTGTATCGTGTGGCATATTCTATTTTACTTGTTAAACATTCCCTATAGCGTGTGCGAAGTCTGGGAACTTCGCACAGCTGAACCCTTCAATCTTTCAACTCTACACATAAACCCACTTTGTGATTTTTTTAACTCAAAAACTATAAGAAACCTCTATTTTCGCAATGGTTTTTTCTTAACTATCTTTACTTGCAGAATTAAGGAAATATACTACTTTTGTAAATCGTATAAAAAACAATAAAAAATGTCAATAAAAACCTCAATTTCAGTACTCTTACTTGTAGTAATGACTACTTATAGTGCTTATGCTCAAAAAGATAATGTATTATTTACTTTAGATGGTGATAATGTCTATAGTTCCGAATTCTCAAAAATCTATGAAAAGAATTTAGCAATTGTAAATGATCCTTCTCAAAAGGATATTGATAATTATTTAGATTTATATATCAATTACAGATTGAAAGTAAAAGAAGCCTATAGACTAAAGATGGATACTGTTCCTACTTATATAGCGGAATACAACAAGTATAAAAACCAATTGATTGAGCCTTATTTAAAAGACGATAATACGGAAAAAGATTTGGTAAAAGAAGCCTATCAACGTATGCAACAAGAGGTTAATGCAAACCATATTTTAATAAAGATAAAAAAAGGGGCAACTCCTGCAGATACTTTACGAGCATATAACAAGTTAAAAGCTTTACGCAAACAAGTTGTTGAAGGAGCTAGTTTTGATTCGATTGCAAAGAATTTTTCCGAAGACCCATCTGCAGAGAGAAACAATGGTAATTTAGGGTATTTTACTGTATTTCAAATGGTTTATCCTTTTGAAACGACGGCATATACGACACCTGTTGGAGAAGTTTCAGATGTATTTAAAACAAAGTTTGGCTATCATATTATTAAAGTAAACGATATAAGAGCTGCAAGAGGTGAAGTACAAGTAGCACATATTATGCTTAAAGGTGATAGTAAAGAAAATATTTCTAAAATCAATAACATCAAACAACAATTAGACGATGGTGGCGATTTTGCCGCTCTTGCTAAGAGTTATTCAACCGATTTGGCAACTTCTATGAAAGGGGGTGTTTTACCAAAATTCACCGCAAACAAAATGGTAAAAAGTTTTGCAGACGTCTCTTTTGCTTTAGAGAGTATAGATGACATTTCAAAACCTTTTTCAACACGATATGGTTGGCACATTGTTAAGCTTATAGGGAAATACCCAATTAGTAGCTTTGAAGAAGTAAAACCTGAAATTGATAAAAAAGTGCAACGAGGTCAAAGATCTCGGATTATTGGTAGATCTGTAATTAACAGACTTTTAAAAGAATACACCATCAAAATAGATCAAAATTTACTCAATTTATTTTCAGATCCTGTTTGGTCTAAATCTCAAAAAGCAACAGAATATTCAAAGACAATTTTAACGATTGAAAATAAAGAAATACCAGCCAAAAGCTTTTCAAATATTTTAGGGGATGTTACTGATAGAGTAAGAATAACTGAAGCATTCAGGCAGTTTAAAGAACAAGAGATACTTACATATTATAAAAAAGAACTACCAAAGAACTATCCAAGTTTGGACCAAACTTTACGTGAATATCGTGAGGGATTGTTACTTTTTGACTTGATGAAAGATAAAATTTGGTCTCAAGCAGAAAAAGATAGTTTAGGTTTGGTTGCATTTTTTGAAAGAAATAGAGATAAATACCGTTGGAAAGAACGTGTTAATGCAGCAATTTTTACATTTGACAAAGAAGAGAATGCAAAAAAAGCCATAAAGCTTTTAAAGAAAAACAAGACGGCAGAAGAAATTAAAGAGAAACTCTCAAAAGATGGAATTCTAGATCTTAAACAAGGTGCCTTTGAAAAAACAAATAAGGTCTTTCCTAAAGGATTTATGTTTAAAGAAGGGATTTCTGAGATTATTCCTGATGGGAAACAATTTATTGTTATTGAAGTGAATGAAACCTTAGCTCCTCAACCCAAAGAATTAAGCGAGACGAGAGGTAGAGTTATTAGTAACTTTCAAGATTATACTGAAAAAGTATGGATTCAATCACTTCAAAAAAAATATCCGGTTACTATTAATAAGAAAACTCTAAAGAAATTAAAAAGAAAATATAAATAGTTGTTTAGATTTAGGTACATAGTTTTTGTTTTCTTTATTTCGATATATTCATGTGATTATTTCAATCTGAAAAGTGATGTTGACAAAGGAGAAATCGTTGCAAGTGTTGGTTCGTCATTTTTGTATAAAAAAGATTTATCAACTCTTTACGAAGGTGAATTATCTACGGAAGATAGTTTAGTTATCACGAATAACTTTATCGAGAATTGGGCGCAAAAACAAATAATTTTGCAAAAGGCAACTTTTAATCTATCGGATGAAAAAGAAATAGAATTAAAGAAAATGCTCGAAAATTATAGAGAGGATTTGTATATTAATTCTTATAAAGATGCTTTGGTTGCACAAAACTCGGACACGATTATCCATAAAGAAGAGATTCGTAATTTTTACATTGCCAATCAAAATATATTTCGATTAAAAGAGGAAGTATTTCAATATAAATATTTGAATTTTGTCTCGGAATCAGTTGATAAAAAGAAATTTAAAAAATTATTTATCCAACACAATACAGTTGAAATTGACTCAATAGTATTAAATGATTTAAAATATGCAGTAAGCCACCTTAATGATTCTATATGGGTTACTTACAAAGATTTAACCAAGAGTATTCCAATTATAAAGAGTATTGATAAAAAAAATCTTTTACTTAAAAATCATTTTATAGAATTAAAAGACAGTATAAATATTCATTT
The DNA here is from genome assembly GCA_030599055.1 of Lutibacter sp. Classification (GTDB taxonomy): domain Bacteria; phylum Bacteroidota; class Bacteroidia; order Flavobacteriales; family Flavobacteriaceae; genus DQTL01. The sequence continues at coordinate 3,501 of JAUVOS010000129.1, read as the reverse complement.
TATCAGCATAAAAGATTTTAAATTGGTAAATGAAATTGCTCCATTGGAATATGTAATACCGGTGATTAAACAAATGATTCTTCATAAAAAGAAACTAAAATATATCAATGAACTTGATAATAAGTTAATTGAAGAAGCAATTCAAAATAAAACATATAAAAGATATTAAAATGACACGAATAATCCTTATCATAGTTATTGCTCTAACAGCACTCAATGTTACAGCACAAAAGAAAATAAAATTGGACGGAGTGATTGCTGTTGTTGGAAAAAATATTGTACTTAGTTCTGATATTGACAAGTACAAATTTGAGTTAGAACAGGCTGGTGAAGAGATGGCTTCAAAAAGTTCTTGTGAAATTTTAGAAAAGATGATGGAGCAAAAGCTTCTAGCACACCACGCGGTTGTTGATAGTTTAGTCGCTACTGAAGAAAGTGTAAAACCGATGGTAGATCGTAAAATTGAATATTTTAAACAGCAAATGGGCTCCGATGAAAAAGTCTTAGGTCTTTATGGATTTGACAATATGGACGATTTGAAAAAAGAACTGACACGAATAGAAATTGAATCTTCATTGATAGGTCAAATGCAACAACAAATAACGTCTGATGTTGCGGTAACTCCGGAAGAAGTTAGAAATTATTTTAAAAGTTTGGAAAATCAAGATGCATTGCCTGAATTTACCACTGAGGTTGAGTTGGCTCAAATTGTATTAAATGTAGAGGCTTCTGAAGAAGAAGTGGAGCGCGTAAAAACAAAGCTTTATAAGATTAAAAATGAGGTAGAAGAAGGCGCTAATATGAAAATGAAAGCCATCTTGTACTCAGAAGATCCAAGTGTTACTCAAAATGGTGGTTTATATACCATTACAAGAGAAAGTCAATTTGTAAAAGAATTTAAAGATGCCGCATTTTCTATTGATGAAGGACAAGTTTCTGAGCCTTTCAAGACTGATTTTGGCTACCATATCGTAAAAGTAGAAAAAGTAAGAGGACAAACACTAGATGTACGTCATGTATTGATGCAACCAAAAACAAGTGCCGATGAAAAAGAGCTGATTAAACAAAAATTAGACAGCATTCGAGCAGAAATATCAAATGGAGATTTAAGTTTTGAAGAGGCCGTTTCAAAATATTCTACTGATAAAGTATCCAAAAAGAACAAAGGAGTTATCTTAAATCCTTTTACAAATGAGAGCACATTCCGATTGAGTGGAGAGCAGTTTATGCGTGCTTTTCCTTCCTTACATAGTAAGGTTTTTAATCTTAAGCAAGGCGAAATGACAGAGGTATTTTACGATGAAACAAGAGAAGGTGAAAAAATGTTTAAACTCGTTTTATTACACAAAAAAATGGAAGGGCATATTGCTGATTTTGCTAAGGATTATGTGAAAATTCAAAATTTAGCCTTGTCCAAGAAACGTCAAGAATCTGTTGAAAAATGGACACAAGAAAAAGTAGAAGATACCTATATAAAAATAAGTGACGATTTTAAAGATTGTCAGTTTAAAATCAACTTTAAGAAAAACATATAACCATGTCTGATGTAGTTGCCGCTAAAGAATTAGTTAAAAAATACCATCAATTAAAATCTGAAATTGCCAAAATAATAGTTGGACAAGACCAAGCGGTTGATCATGTGCTTTTATCCATATTTGTAGGTGGTCATTCTTTGTTGATTGGAGTGCCCGGATTAGCAAAGACCTTGCTTGTCTCGACACTTGCTAAAACCTTAGGCTTAGATTTTAAACGCATTCAATTTACACCAGATTTGATGCCATCAGATATTATTGGAAGTGAGATTTTAGACGAAAATAGGAAATTTCAATTTATTAAAGGTCCTGTTTTTGCAAATGTAATTTTAGCGGATGAGATAAACCGGACACCTCCAAAAACCCAAGCAGCTTTGCTAGAAGCAATGCAAGAAAGATCAGTGACAGTGGCAGGACATGAGCACAAATTAGCGAAACCCTTTTTTGTATTGGCAACACAAAACCCCATTGAGCAAGAAGGAACTTATCCATTACCTGAAGCACAATTAGATCGTTTTCTATTTTCAATAAATATGGATTATCCTAGTTTTGATGAAGAAGTAACAATTGTCAAAACGACAACCGATGATCATTTTGAACATGTCGATATGGTGTTTAGTGCAAAAGAAATTTTGGAATTCCAACATCTTATACGCCGTATTCCGGTAGCTGATAATGTGGTGGAATATGCTGTTAACTTGGTCACAAAAACACGTCCTAATACAGAAGGAGCACCGAGTATTGTCAATGATTATATCAGTTGGGGCGCAGGTCCTAGAGCTTCTCAAAATCTTATTTTGGCTGCGAAAGCACAGGCTGTGATTAGAGGAAAACTTTCACCTGATAAAGAAGATGTACAAGCCATTGCTTATGCTGTTTTACATCATCGTATCGTACGAAATTATAAAGCAGAAGCCGAAAATGTCACCGAAAAAATGATCGTTGAAGAACTTTTATAAACTTGTTTTGGGTCAAGTATAAAAGTTGAGGATTATTTAAAAGAAAGAAATGTTTATTTATTAAAAATTGTTATTTTCACTTGATTTTATCAATTATTTCGTCTAACTTCACAACAGATTATTATATACGACAATATCGTTTTAACGAAACTGCGTATATAATCACGTTGTGCCGCATACGAGAAAATAGTAAACCATAATAAAGTTAAGTATTATGATTAAAGGAAAGATAAAAGAAATTCGAGAGTTCTGTGAATTTAATTCAGACCCTAAAATTATAGCAAAGTATTCTAAATACTTTAAAGAAGGATTTGATGGTTTTGGAATAGACAATAAAGTGTTAGTCAACCAATTAGAAAGTTGGAGTGAAGAATGGAAAGAAGATATGAAGTTGGAGGACTATATCGACTTATCAGACGAATTGATGAAGTATGGTAAATTTGAAGAAAAATCCATAGCAATACATTTAGTAAAATCAAAAAAATCAGAATACAAAGAAGAAACATTTGACAGAATAGGAAAATGGTTTAAACTTGGAATATCAGATTGGGCAACCACTGATGTTTTATGTATGTTAGTCCTGCCTCATTTTTTCATTGAGCATATCATTGGGTTTGACAAATTAAAAGAGTGGAATAGCTCTCAAAGCGAATGGCAACGTAGAGCAGTGCCGGTGCTATTGGTAGAGTTGTCAAAGTCAAAAAATGACTTGAAGTACAACGAAACAGTAAGCGTTATAGAGCCTTTAATGGATGATGAATCAGAGTATGTACAAAAAGGTCTTGGAACTTTATTGCGTGAACTATGGAAAAAACAGCCAAAGGAAACAGAAAAATTTCTTTATGAATGGAAAGACAAGTGTGGCAGACTAATTATTAGATACGCTACTGAAAAGATGGATAAAGAGTACAGAAAAAAATTTAGAAAAGCAAAATAAAATGGAAGTAAAAGAACTGGATAATAGCAAGATTTCATATTGTGGTTTTTATTGTGGAGCCTGTCCAAAATTT
>JAUVOS010000030.1 GCA_030599055.1 Lutibacter sp. | reverse complement strand
TCCAAGGACAAAGAAAATTCTGAAAAAACATAATTTGGATTATGATATTACCTTTATTGAACCGGTGGGTTATTTTGATATGTTAGAATTACTCAAAAATTGCTCAATGGTTATAACCGATAGCGGCGGATTACAAAAAGAAGCTTTTTTTAATAAGAAACCGGTAATCATTGCGCGTACAGAAACAGAATGGGTAGAATTAGTGCAAAATGGATTCGGGAAAATCGTAGCATTTGATAAAGAAAAAATGCAACAAGCGTTTACATACTTTAAGAATAAAAAATTAGATTTTTCAATCAACCTATATGGAGATGAAGTAGGAGAGCGGATACATGCTGAAATTGTAAGTATGCTTTAGTTAATAGTCAGTAGTCAGTAGTCAATAGTCAGTAGTCAGTAGTCAATAGTTAATAGTCAATAGTTCAAGTTAATAGGTAATAACAATTAATACACAAAAGACATAAGATTGTAAGACTTAAGATTTATTGTGTAATATTTTAGTTAGTACTAATTAACCAATTAGCCAATTAACCAATTAGCCAATTAGCCAATTAGCCAATTAACCAATTAAGCAATTAACCAATTAGCTAATTAACCAATTAACCAATTAAACGCTTAAACAATTAAACACATAAACCCTCAGCTCTAATGGGTATAGTATTTAAACAATCATTACGAAACACCATTATCATTTATGTGGCCTTTGCCATAGGTGGTGTCAACGCTTTGTTTTTATACACTTATTTTCTAAAAGATGAGTACTATGGCTTGGTTACTTTTCTATTATCCTCTGCCAATTTATTAATGCCCTTAACGGCCTTTGGTGTACAATATGCTATTGTGAAGTTTTATTCATCTTATAAATCGGAAGTTGAACGAGATCGTTTTTTGTCGAGTGCTTTAATTTTACCCTTATTTATTGCAATACCTATTGGGTTTATTGGGAATATATTTTACGAGCAAATTAGTACTTGGTTGTCCCTAAAGAATGATATTGTAAAAGAATATACTGTTATCATTTACATCGTTGCGGTTTTAACAGCTTATTTTGAAATATTCTACGCCTGGTCAAAAGTGCAATTACAATCTGTCTTTGGAAATTTGATTAAAGAGATGTTTTCGAGGATTGCCGCCATGATTTTATTATTCTTGGTATATCTTAAGGTAATTTCACCAAAAGAATTTATTTACTATTTGACCTTTGCCTATCTATTACGTATGTTAGTAATGATGGCGTACGCTTTTTATTTGCGGAAACCAAAAATAGCTTTCAAATTACCGGAAAATTATAAAGAGATTTTACGCTACGCCTTTTATATCATTTTAGCAGGGTCAGCGGGTAGTATTTTGTTGGATATTGATAAATTTATGATTCCACAAAAACAAGCTATTGCGCAAACTGCATATTATGCAGTAGCGGTTTATATTGGTTCAGTAATAGAAGCACCGGGTAGAGCAATGGCACAGATACTACAACCTTTAACGGCTAAAGCCTTGAATGAGAATAATAATAAAGAAGTGGCGTCTCTGTATCGGAAAAGTTCGATAAATTTATTGTTGATTTCGGGATTGGTTTTTTTGTTAGTCAATGTAAATATCAAGGAACTTTATGAAATAATTCCGGATAAATATAGCGGAGGTCTTTGGGTCGTTTTTATGATTTCTATCGCCAAATTATACCATATGTTTCTAGGGAATAACGGAGCGATAATCTCAAACTCTAAATATTATAAAATATTATTACCCTATGCAATTATTATGGCGATATCAGTTATATTTTTAAACAATTGGTTGATAGATGAAATTGGCATCAATGGGGCTGCTTTAGCGACACTTATGGTCGTATTGGTGTTTAATTCTATTAAATTGTGGTATGTAAAATCAAAATTTGGAATTGTGCCTTTTACGGATAAAACACGTAGCTTATTTATTGTTTTAATTGGATTCTTTCTCGCATTTTATTTTTGGGAATTTCCATTTCATCCCATTATAAATATTGCTCTAAAAAGTATTCTTTTAGGGGTATTGTATTTGTTTGTAGTTGTTAAATTAAATATCGCTCCTGAGTCAATAGCGATTTGGAATCGGTTTAAAAATTATTTTCTAAGATGGAAATAAACCTCATTGACTATAAGCGGGTTTTAATAATCGAATCTTTTTTATAACAGAAAAAGCCTTCCACCAAAGGTGAAAGGCTTTTATATTAAGATGCCTTAGTCTTATCTTTTCCTTTTATTTTGAACTGTAGCTCTTTGAGGTGTCGCTACTTTTTTTCTACTCTCATTTCGTTTACTCTTTACAGCTTTTTTACGTTTAATGATTTTTCCTTTTTGTGCTTTGCTCCCTTTTATTTCTTTACTTTTATAGTAGTAGAAATCATCGTCTTCTTCAAATCTTTCGTAATCACTATAAAAAGAAGAACCATTAAAGAAGGAATCGTAGTAGCCATATTCCCAAGTATCCCAATCGTACCACGTGTTCGAGTTGTTAAATGAACTCCATCCATAGCTGTAGTGTGAGTTGTAGGAATTGTGATTATGACCTTTTACACTTCCAATAAATCGGATTCCATGAGGGTTGTATATAATCTTAAGATCACCTACTTTTTTCATTCTGTTGTGATTGTACTTGACAAATACAGATCCTATTCGTTTAATTTTGTCATCAAAAGTATAACTGATGAAAACATTTCCAACTCGTCTGATACGACCTTGATAATCACGTTCAATACGTATTCCTCTTGGAGTATAACGTTTTGATGTTCTACGTCCATTTTTGTAGATATAATCGACATGAGCTGTTGGCGCTGTATTAAAATCAAATTCTCCATCTAAGAATATGTAAAATTTAATACCACGTTCTACAAATTCAATAGCATTATCTGAATAATAATGAGGATTAAAATCCCCAACATCTACAGTGGTTTTTTCGCTTTCTATGGCTCCAAATGTTGAAACCATCATAAACATACTTACTAGAGTTACTAGTATTTTTTTTGCTCCTTTCATAATATATGGTTTTAAAGGATTTTGCCTACTCTATTCGCTTTTCGGCTTCCGCTTATTGAGGGAATTTCAATCACCGTGCCAAATATTTAGGAATAACTTAAAATATAATACAAAAAGTTGTAAAATAATGATAATTAGAGTCGTATAAATGCAAAAAAAAACCAACTTCTTTTTCAAGAAACTGATTTTTATTTGTTTTATGTAGGCTCTAGTCAATTTTATAATACGACTGAATGGTTAGGTTTGTGAATTGATTATGAAATTTATATTGGACTCAAATGTAGTTAAAACTATGCACTATAGTGCATTTCTCTTTCGCTTCTAAGCTTCTAAATTTTTTTACACGAATTACACAAATTAACACGAATTCATTACTTTGAAAATTTCACGAAGCAGACTTTCAGTCTGCCAAACCAAACCGATGGACTTTTAGTCCATAGTGGTTTATTTTTCTAGAGGTAGCTTATTTCTATTCCAATCATTGATGCCATAAGCGAGATTGATGACTTCTTTAAATCCCATGGAGTGCAAAACACTAGCTGCTTTACTTGTTCTGTTTCCAGAACGACAATAAATAGCGATGGGCTTGTCTTTCGCAAGCCTTTGAATATTTTCTTTAAAATTACGTTTGTACCAATCGATATTGACTGAGCCGTCAATATGACCTGAAATAAACTCTTGAGGTGTTCTTACATCTACAATAGTAACATTTTTTAGCTTGATAACTTTTCCGAAATCCAATGCTTTGACGTTATAAATTTTCCCTGAATTAGCTATTTCTGGCTGAACCTTTTTGGTGTTAGAAGCTATTAATTCTTGAAAAATTTTGTTCTTTTGTGAATCCTCAAGAGTAAGTGGAGCCTTACTTGTAATCCACTGATTGATTCCACGTTGTAAATTGTAGATTTCTTTAAATCCTAGTGATTTTAAAACACCGGAAGTTTTACTCGTTCTATTTCCGGAACGGCAATAAATTAAGATTGGTTTTTCTTTTGAAATGTTTAGTACATTATTTTTAAAACTACGTTTGTACCAGTCAATATGAATTGCTCCCTCAATATGTCCTTGATTATATTCTTTAAGAGTCCTTACATCGACAAGAGTCGCATCGGGTAATTCTAATGCTTTCGTAAAATCAGCAACAGATACATTATTTATAACATTTTTTTTCGAACTTATTTCTACTGTGTTAGCAGTTAACACTTGCTGGTCTTGCGAATTTGATTTACAAGAAATAAATAGAATACTTATAGTTGTTAGAAGTAGAAATAGTTTTTTCATGGGTTTGTTTTTTTTGAACAAAATATCTTAGATTTGTGCAAATATAAGGGAGCATCGAAGCATTTAATGTAATAAAAGTTACACGTATATGAATAAAAAAGAAAGATTAGCGAGTAGTACTCCAGAGCTAGCTTTACAAGAATTAGTAGAAGGAAACAAGCGTTTCGTTAAGAATCAGCCACTTAAAAGAGATTTATTGCAAGAAGTACACGACTCAGCCGACAATCAATATCCCTATGCAATTGTTTTGGGTTGTGTTGATTCACGTGTTCCCATCGAATTATTGTTTGACCAAGGAGTCGGCGATTTGTTTATTACCAGAATTGCCGGTAATTTTGAAAACAACGATATTATCGCTGGTATGGAATATGCCTGTGAAGTAGTGGGAAGTAAATTAGTTATGGTTTTAGGACATGAGAGTTGCGGCGCTGTTAAAGCGGCCTGTGATAAAGTAGAGATAGGGCATATTACTGCCTTGTTGAATAGAATTAAACCCGCAATTGAAGCTACAAAAATAAGTGGTAAGATAAGTTCTAAGAATAAAAAATGTGTAGATGATGTGGCAAAAACCAATGTCATGTTGACCATTGATAGAATTAGAGAAAAAAGCACAATTCTCAATGATTTAGAGAAAAAAGGAAAAATCAAAATCGTGGGAGCCTATTATAATGTATCTACCGGTAAGGTTGATTTGTTAAACACAAATTAATTTAACCCGAATAATGCCGGTTAAGATTTACAATTTTAGGATTCTGTGTAAAAAAAGGCGTTCTCGACAGATTATAGTATCAGTTTTTATTCACAATAGTTGATTTTGTCTTTTTTTTTCACGAACTTTACTTAACAATTTAATATATTCCATTAAAACGAGAATATATTAAATCATTGGCGGTAATTGTGACCCGTTCTGAAATGAACTAGTTATTTCAATTTTTAATAGAAATTAAATAACTAAATTGCAATACATTAAATTTTAGTAATCCATAATATTCTTAATGATGAAAAAACTAGAAATATTTACAACTTTTACATTAGTGCTTTACCTTGCATTTAGCTTTTATTCCTGTAAAAACTTCTCCACAGAAACTAAAAAAGCTGAAGATAAATCTGCAATGGTTACTGAAGAATTTGAAGCCGAATTTATTGGCAATTACGTCTATGTAGGCCCTGACACACTTCCGACCCAAAAATGCACTGATTTCCTATCAACCTGGCGTGCAATTGTTGATTGCAAAGGTACCTCTAACATTATGGGTGATATTAAGATTCATTTCGATTTTTGTGGTAACGACCAAGGGCATTATGGTAATACATATGCTTATTTTGTAGACAAAAGCAATGATACTCTTTTTGTATCCTGTGAAGGAACTGTAATAGAAGGAAAAACGAATGAACATCCTTCCTTTGTTATCTCTTACTGGAAAGATGATTTTGAGATACTTGGAGGGACCGGGAAATTTGAGGGAGCATCAGGAAAAGGCAAAACAGATGATTACAATAGCTCGGAAGATCCTAATTCACACCATCAATGGAAAGGAACCATAACTTTAAATAAGGAAGGTGAATGAAATATATTAGTATTTTACACATAGTCTTAAGCAACATACCGCCAACATAGTATATTAAACATTTGGCGGAAAGTGCTAATTTTAAGTTCGGTACATTTAATAATAACTGTAACGGTTTGATAGGGAATCGCTTTGAAATGCCAAACGTTTCATATACATCAACGTTAAATCACAATTCTCCACAATATAGGGAAATTATATCTTTTTATTAGATTCAATCTCATCTTGCAGAGTGATGTCTCGCTTTAAGTGAATAAAATAGGATCAATACTCCATTGAATCATTGAATCATTGTCTCATCCAATCATTAATTTTTCCGCCAAAAGAAAGGTGTAAACAACACCAATACAGTAAACAGTTCCAAACGTCCGATAAGCATTAAAAAAGAGGTGAATAACTTTGCCGAATCAGGGAGCCAGGCGTAGTTATCCACAGGTCCGAGTTTTCCAAAAGCGGGGCCTACGTTTCCTAAGGATGATGCGGCAGCACCAATTGCTGTGGTAAAGTCTAAGCCCATAAAGCTTAAAATTACAGCACTTCCAATAAAAATACCCATATACAAAATAAAGAAGGATAAGATATTATATACGACTCTTCCGGGTACTCTGGTTTTATCATACCTAACGGGAATAATGGCACTGGGATGTAGTATTTTTTTAAACTCTAAAATTGCGTTTTTCATCATTATAATATGTCGTACAATTTTAACGCCACCTGCGGTAGAACCTGCAGAGCCACCCAAGAAAAACAAGGAAAATATAAGCATTGTTACAATACCATTCCACATCGTATAATCCGCAGAAACAAAACCTGTAGTCGTGACTATAGCAATTACCTGAAAAGCGGCGTGTCTAAAGCTGCTCTCAACACTACCCCAAGGTTTAGGATGAGCAACACTCGTCTGTAGATTGGGATCTTGATTAAAAACAATAATAAGTGTTAAAACAATTATAAAGCCTGTTACACCAAGAAAATAATACTTAAACTCTTCATTTCGAATTACCTTATTAAATTTTGCAGTTAGTGCAAAATAACTCAAGATAAAGTTTGTTCCTGCAATAAACATAAATGCGGTAATGATATATTGCACTACAGGCATTCCATTCCAAAAAGCAACACTTGCATTTTTCGTTGAAAAACCTCCTGTACTCATAGTTGCCATTGCATGATTAATAGCATCGTACCAGCTCATTCCCGCTACTTTTAATAATAAGAACTCGATTAATGTAAACAGAAAATAGATAGCCCAAAGACGTTTTGCTGTTTCGGTAATTCGTGGGTGCATTTTATCGGCTGAAGGTCCTGGAGCTTCCGCTATAAAGAGCTGCATTCCACCAATACCAAGGAGTGGTAAAATGGCAATTGTCAGAACAATAATTCCCATACCTCCAATCCAATGTGTAGAGCTACGCCAAAAGAGTATTCCTTTGGGCATGGCTTCAATATCAGTTAAAATAGAGGCTCCTGTTGTGGTGTAGCCGGACATCGTCTCAAAAATGGCATCGATAATATTAGGAATAGAACCTGTGAGTAAGTAGGGGAGCGCGCCGGTAAGTGTAAGCATCAACCAACCGAAAGTTACAATCATATAACCTTCTTTTTTATGTAAATCCTTCGGTGCGTTTCTAGTAAAATACCAAAGGCTAGCTCCAATTGCTATGGTTATACAACCTGCTATTAAAATTCCTTTTAAAGCGGGCTCATCATAGTACCAACTAAAAGGTGCTGCTAATAACATAAAAAAACCATTCATAATTGAGGTTAAACCCAGGAAACTGATGATTATTTTTATGTTGATATATTTCATTTGTTTATGCTCGTTTCATATTAGATCTTAAATCGAAAAATCGACGTTTTCTATTATAGACAAATTAGTGTTTATCAGAAAACGATACTTTTTTTGAGTGCTTGATAGAAAACGTTGAGTTTGAGGCTTGCGAAGTATTGAAAAGAAGGAGTTTACTTTTGTAAATGACTGTTTTCAATACGAGCGTAACGAAAAAATCGACGTTTTCTATCTGGCACTAATTAAATAAATTTTCTACTTCATGTATAGCTTCCGGTAACACAAATACAATAGCTTTATCATCTGCTTGCGCTTGAAAATCGCCAAAAGTCATGATAACTTTACCATCTCTAATTACGCCACTAAAAATAGCTTTTTTTGGAAAATTCAAATCTTTTAGAGGCTTTTTTGTAACCTTCGTATTTGGTTTTATATGAAATTCTAATACTTCTGCATCTAAATTATGAACATTGGCTATTGCTACTACTTCGCCTTTACGAACATGCTTAAAAATACTACCTACTGCTAAAAGTTTTTTATTGATCAAAGTATCGATACCTATCGTTTGAGAGATATTGATATAATCAATATTTTCAACTAAAGCGATTGTTTTTTTAACGCCTTTTGATCGAGCGACCAAGCAAGACATGATATTTGTTTCCGAATTACCCGTTACAGCAACGAAAGCATCCATTTCTTCAATATTTTCTTCTTCAAGTAACTCAACATCACGTCCGTCTCCATTAATAATCAATGCATCCGGTATTTTTTCAGAAATACTGTAAGCTCTATTTTTATCAATTTCAATGATTTTTACATTAAATTGTTCTGTACATAGTTTGGTTGCTGTTTTTTGTCCGATGGTGCTTCCACCTAAAATCATAACATCTTTGACTCTAAATTTTTCTTTACCTAATAGCTTGTATAATCCATTTACATGCTCTTTTGGGACTGCAAAATACAATTGGTCATCGGCTTGAAACTTGGTGTCACCACGTGGTATAATGGTTTCGTCATCATGTTCTCTTCGGATAGCAACAGTAATAAAATTAGTATTTCCGAATTTTATTTTTGCTTCTTCTACCGTTAAATTAATTAAAGGCGAATAATTACTGAGTGTTCCTCCTAAGATTAACAAAGACCCATTTTCAAATTCAATACTATCATTAAATACCGATTGATGCAATAAAGAAACAATTTCGCTTGCAGCTAATGCCTCAGGAGAAATCATGTAATCGATTCCTATTTCTGTAAAATCAATCTCAGTATTGTGTAAGAACTCAGGGTTATTGATACGGGCTATTGTTTTTTTTGCTCCCAATTTTTTGCCGATTGCTGCAATCGTAAAATTAGTATTTTGTGACTCAGTTACAGCGAGTAACAAATCAGCTTTTTCAATATTCGATTTTTTCAACAGAGAGGTTGAAGTAGCATCGCCTTTTGTTGTAATGACATCAATATGATTGTTTACATATTCTAGGCGTTCTGCATTTTCGTCAATTATATAAATGTTTTGTGATTCAATAGAGAGGAGTTTTGCTAAATGAAAACCCACATCACCTGCACCTGCTATAATTATGTTCATATTAGAATGGAATTAGAATACAAAAATAATGAAATCATATTATATAATTGAAACTATTTATTTTCTCACTAATAATTTATGTATTTCAGTTTGACCTTTATAGTTAATCTTTAAGAAATAGTGTCCTGATTTTACATTATTTAAATTAATTTTCAATTTATTTTTTGAGACTTTTTGAGATGAAATACTACTTGATTTTATTTGTTTACCTTGCATGTCATATAAAACAAACTCGATATTTTCAATGATTTGATTGTCTTTAAATGACAGGTTTACAAAATCTTGAGCAGGATTTGGATACAAAATATTTTTGTTTGCTATTAAATCATTATTAGTTGCGAGAATATTATTGTTTAAATCAATTCGGTAACTCGATCTTCCATAAGTAGCTGCGTACAAAAATTTTGATGTTTTATGATAGTATAAATCCGTAACGACAACAGCGGGAAAATTAGTTCCAAAAACAGTCCACGTGTTACCATTATCTGATGAGGCTAAAACACCAATATCAGTTGCGAGAAATAAATTTCCAAAAGTGTCAATTTCAATATCATTAACAGGCACATCGGGTAGATTATTTGAAATATCAGACCAACTTCCACCTTGATTGTCGCTAAAAAAAACATGTCCGTCAGTATCACCATATCTATAACCCGAATAAGTGATATACATTTTATTCCCATCATTAGGAGATATTTTTATTTTGGTTACCCAATAATCGGGTAAACCGGTTGCGATATGAAACCATTCAAACATAGGGGTATCCGTAACCCAAATATTACCATCATCTGTGCCTACAAAAATTAAATCACTAAAATGAGGCGAGACTTCAATCGTGCTTATGGTGTTGAAGGTTAAATTACCGCCACTATTTCCATTTGACAAATCAGGGCTGACACTTTCCCAAGAATCACCTCTATTGGTTGTTCTGTATAAATTTTCAGTTCCATAATATAAGATATTTGGGTCGTTTGGATCCATACAAATAGGAGTATCCCAATTATTTCTATCAGATGAATTAATTCCATTTAAAATAGGGGAGAATGAGTTAGCATTATTAAGAGAACGAGCAAAATTTCCTCTTTGATACATGGCGTAAACAGTATTGGTATTTGTTGGGTCAACCAATGGCTGAAAACCATCACCTCCGTATATGGAATACCAGTCATTGTTAGAGCCGGTAGTTGTTCTAACCGTGTTGTTGTCTTGTGCGCCACCGTAGCGTTTATTTGAGTTTTGTTCATCAACGGTATATCTATAAAATTGGGTAATTGGCAGGTTATTTATTTTAGTATAACTCGTGCCGTTATTAGTGCTTTTATAGAGTCCACCATCATTACCTAATAAAACTTCATTTGGGTTTTGTGTGTTAAAGGCTATGGCATGTTGATCGACATGAGGAGCAGATATTGTTGACCAATTGTTACCGCCATCTGACGATTTTGCTATATAAAATCCTGCATGATGAATTTCATCAGGATTTGTTGGATTGACAAATAAGCCACCAAACCACCAGTGATAACTGGTGTCGTATAGTTGACTCGAATTAACACTTGTCCATGTATCACCACCATCATTTGTTTTGTAAACGCCTTGAATATAACCAACTTTGTCAGTATAAGAGGCGTATAAAATATTTGGATTAGAAATTGAAATATCAATACTAATCCTTCCTTTTTGGGAAGCCGTTGTCGGGAGACCATTTGTGAGTTCACTCCACGTATCTCCTGCATCTTGAGAACGGTATATTCGTGAGGTCTCACCGCCATAACTTCTGTAATTTGGTTTTCTTATACGTTCCCAACTGGCAGCATAAACAACATTTGTGTTGATAGGATTTATAGCCATATCAATAACTCCGGTTGAATCACTTACAAATAAAACTTTTGACCAAGAGTCGCCTCCATTTATACTTTTATAAACACCTCTGTTGCTGTCATTTTTAAAAAGAGGACCCATTACACCGGCAAAGATTGTGTTATTGTCTTGTGGGTTAATGATGACCTTACTAATGCTACCTGCCTCATCTAAACCTTTGTGCTCCCATGTTAAACCGGCATCGATACTTTTGTAAATTCCATTGCCATCGTAGGCTAAGGATCCACCACCTGCGTTAACTTCACCGGTTCCTACAAAGAGTAAATCATTATTTGTTTTTGAAATTTCAATATCACCAATTGAAATCATGGATTGATCATCAAAAATAGGAGTCCAATTACTTCCGGAATCAGTTGTTTTAAAAATTCCTCCGGATGCAGCACCAACATAATAAGTATTTGCGACATTACTAGGTATTTCTATATCTGTGATTCTTCCTCCAATATTTGTAGGGCCTATAAATTCCCATAAAATAGTGTTTGCTTCTTTGTTTTTACTATTTTCTTTCCAGATAATGGCATCTTTTAACGCATCGGTTTTAATAATTCCGGTAGGATACGCTCTTTGCATAAATAAAAAATCATTGGGGATTTCTTTAAAATCTTGTGTCTTTTTCTGTGTTTTTTTAAAGGATAATTGGAATAAGAAACCAATAATTAGAAAGGATATGATAATCAGGAAAGAAGTATTTTTTTTATTTAGAATCATGGTATTTTTTTTAGTCTAAAACGAAATGCTGTTCTATATATGGACTGTAAATTTAAATAATTATTATAAATTGCGAAAACTAAATTTATGAAACCGCTGAGTAGAAGGTTTTTTACACATGTAAAAACAGGAATATGGCGGTTGCATCCGACTTTTAAAAGCAATAGAAAATAAACGGATGAAAGAAAAAAAATCATTACCGATAACTTCATGGTCCTTAGATGACAGACCTAGAGAAAAATTAATTGAAAAAGGTGATAAAGCCTTATCAGATGCTGAACTAATAGCAATTTTAATTGGATCGGGTTCAAAAGATGAATCAGCAGTTGGTTTAGCAAAACGAATTTTATTATCAACCAACAATAATTTGAATCAATTAGCACGATTGTCATTAAAAGATTTACAAGATTTTAATGGAATTGGTGAAGCAAAAGCTGTTTCGATTATTGCTGCACTCGAATTAGGAAGACGCAGACGTTTAGAAATTGCCCTTGAAAAACCCAAAATAACAAGTAGTAAAAATGCCTTTGAATTGATGCAACCAATTATAGGTGATTTGAATCATGAAGAGTTTTGGGTTATTTATCTCAATAATTCCAATAAAGTATTGGCGAAAAATCAATTGAGTAAAGGAGGTTTTACCGGAACTTTGGTCGATGTGCGTTTGATTCTAAAAAAAGCACTTGAATTTGCCGCTACGGGTTTGATATTGTGTCATAACCATCCTTCAGGAAAATTAATGCCCAGTCAATCAGATAAAAATTTGACAAAAAAAATAATAGAAGGTGGAAAAGTAATGGATATTCAGGTTTTAGATCATTTGATAGTAACAGAAAAATCGTATTTTAGCTTTGCGGATGAGGGGGTAATGTAAGCCCCTCCCCAGCCCTCCCCAAAGGGAAGGGAGTAAGACTGTTGGTTTAATAACATTTTTACTTTTATTTTTAAAACTATAAGAATCACGATACCCTCTCCTCCCCTTGGGGGAGGTCGGGAGGGGCTAATAATTATGCTACTAATATACACACATAAAATAACACCTAGACTTACGTACATTTTCAAACATATATTTGTACGAATCTTACAAACTCCAATTATTTTCACAACAAAAGTAGAAGAATTTGTAGCACATAACGGGCCTAAAATCACCTATAATAAAGTTCCATTAGGAAAAGAATTTTTTATAAGAAATCACGATTTATTATTTGACCAAGGTATTAATGATCGTACCATAAAATTAGGTCTTTGGGAGGATACTCCATGTTTTTTCCCAACCGGAGAAAAATCGAGTATTCCTTTTGACATATTTGCGGCAAGTTTTTATTTAATAACGCGATATGAGGAATATCAACCACATGTCGCTGATAAACACGGGAGGTTTTCAGCAAACCAAAGTTTGGCATTTCAAGGAGATTTTTTGGAAAAACCAGTTGTGGATATTTGGGCATACAAATTATTGGAACGTTTAAAAATAAAATTTCCGGATTACGAGTTTCCAACACGTAATTTTCGAGTTATTTCCACAATAAATGTCAATGAAGCTTTTGCTTACAAAAACAAAGGACTTATTAGAAATATTGGAAGTTTTTTAAGTGATTTATTTAAATTTAATTTTAAAGGAATTGCGAGACATATTGCAGTCATCTTACGTATTAAGGACGACCCATTTGACACCTATGAACGTTTATTAGAACTGAGGAAGCAGTATAATGTAAGGACTGTATTTTTCTTTTTATTTAGTGAATATACGACTTTTGATGGAAATGTATCGAGAACAAGCAATCAATACAAGCTTTTAATTAAGTCAGTAATAGATTATGCACCTTTTGGCCAGCTTTTTTCTTATTATACAATGACAGATTCTAAAAAGCTAAACAAAGAAATAAACCGTTTTGAAAATATTGTAAACATGCCAGTCAATAAAAGCAGGCAACATTACAATCGTTTTGAAGTTCCAAAAACCTATCAAAATTTTATAGATCTGGGCATAATTGAAGATTATAGTATGGGATATTATACCCATTCCGGCTTTAGAGCGAGTACGTGTACTCCGTTTTATTTTTATGATTTAGATTATGAAATAAAAACACCTTTGTTAGTATATCCATTTGCGGTGAATGATGATGTATTACAAAAACAAGAGTTTACAGCAAAAGAAACTTTACTAAAGATTAAAGTGCTTAAATACGAAGTGCAAAAAGTAAACGGAACTTTTATAAGTGTATTTCACAATAGCTCTTTAAGTGATATACAGAGGAAAGAAAACTGGGATACTTTATACGAAAAGATGTTGCAAAATGGGTAGTTTATCTATTAACCATTACTTCGACCCCGCTTAGTGTACAAGAATAAAGAATAAAGAATAAAGAGAGAACCAAGAACCAAAAACCAAGAACAAATAACAAAGAACATACTTCACATCAGTGAAAATCAGTAAAATCTGCGTCATCAGCGTTCTATCTAACCAAGAGTCAAGAGCCAAGAACAAAGAACAAAGAACCAAGAACAATACAAACTTTGAACTCAATAACCTACATAAAACACAAAGACATCAATTTCCATAAATATGATGCCTGTATCAAACAAGTTTCAAATGGTATAATTTATGCTTATTCGTGGTTTTTAAACAGCGTTGCTGATGACTGGGATGTACTGGTTTTAGGAGATTATAAAGCGGTGATGCCCATTCCTTTTTTAAGGCTTAAGAGAAATCTATTTTTTAAAAAAATATACCAACCCGATTTTTGTCAACAACTAGGAATCTTTAGTCAATCTAGACTTAATCAAGAAACAGCAGATGCATTCTTGGACAGTTTTATTGCGTTAAATCCCAAAGCATATAACTTTAACTTTTATGATTCACAACATTTTTTATCAGCTAAAAAGGAATTAAAAGAAAGGATAAATTATGAATTGAAATTAGATAGATCCTACGATGAATTATACACAAACTATTCAACAAACAGAAAAAGAAATTTAAAAAAAGCCTACAAAGAGAATCTTTACATTACTGAAGATATTTCTATTGCGACATTTATTAGTTTTAAAAAACAACATGCAGATTATAAAACTTCTCCTAGGCAATATCATAAAATGATTCGATTGATTAATGAAGCAATAAAAATAGGAAAGGCTAAAATTTATGGTGTTTTACAATCTGATAACTTAATAGCAGTAGCATTCGTTTTAGAGGATAATCAAAGATTAATTTCAATTATTACCGCAACAAATAAGATTGGAAAAAAAGTAGGAGCCATCGCTTTACTAAACGATACACTTATTAAAAAAAATGCGGAAACAAGCACTATTTTCGATCTTGAAGGTTCCATGATTTCGGGAATCGCACAATTTTATAAAAGCTTTGGAGCAAAACAAGTGAATTATTTGTCTTTTGAAAGATGATTTGGCATATAGCAGGTAATAACATTAATTGAATTTCTCACTCAGCTCATCACGTTTTTTTGACCCAAAAATATAAAACTGCTTATTTTTTTTATCATAGACATTCGAATAAACTTGCTTTCTATTAAAACGATGTATAAAGAATAACAACACACTTATAAATTGAATTTTACTAGATAAAAGCCAGCGCGCATCGTATAT
>JAUVOS010000005.1 GCA_030599055.1 Lutibacter sp. | reverse complement strand
GCAGAAGCAGAAAGCACTTCCATATCACCATCTCCGTCAATATCAGTCGCATATACAGAAGTAGCATTATTTGCATCAGTTGTTATAATTTGCTGGGAACCAAAATTACCTAGTCCATCGGTATTTTCATACCAGGCTATTCTAGAATCATTTCCAGATGCAGAGAGTACATCCATATCACCATCTCCGTCAATATCAGACGCATAAACTGAATTGGCACTTTCTGCATCTGTGGTAATAATTTGTTGAACACCAAAATTACCCAGCCCATTTGTGTTTTCATACCAGGCTATTTTATTATCATCAGAGGAAGCAGAAAGAACATCTTTATCTCCATCTCCGTCAATATCAGTCGCATATACAGAAATTGCATTATCTGCATCAGTTGTTATAATTTGCTGGGAACCAAAATTACCTAGTCCATCGGTATTTTCATACCATGCTATTTTATCATCATTTAAAGAAGCTGAAAGAACATCCATATCGCTATCACCATCTAAGTCGATGGCATATACAGATGTTGCATTAATTGCATCAGTTGAAATTATTTGTTGGGGAGCAAAATTTCCTAGCCCATCCGTATTTTCATACCATGCTATTTTAGAATCTAATACAGATGCAGAAAGCACATCCATATCTCCATCTCCATCTATATCTGTGGCGTAAACTGAAAATGCGCCATCTGCATTTGTTGTTATAATTTGTTGGGGGCCAATTTGAGCATCAATATTATTTGAAATAAACAAAAAAAAGAAAAACACGAGAGGAAGTTTGGTTTTAAACATAACTTAATAGCCTTAAAAGATTAAAATTAAAAAACATTTGATATAATTATAATATATATCTAATAACAAAAAACTCGCTTGTGTCCATTTGCACAAAGAGTTAACTGGTTTTGTTAAGTTTTTATATTGATTTCAATGACAAAGTTAATTCAAAATTGACAATTAAGAAATGATAGTAATCATCAGAATAAATGATTGTAATCATCAGAATAAATGATTGTAATCAGCAACCTTATTAATTTCAAAATAAAATACCATAATATAAAGACAGGATTATTCAAGTCATTGAATACGAATAATACAAAAAAGGATGTATTAAAAAACAACCTAGAAACTGTTTGATAGAGAAAAGTAAAGTAAGGAAAAAATATTAACTCTCAAAGTTGTAAAAATACATAATCCTGTATATCAATGATATACAGGATTATATGGGCAATGACGATTACTTATGTGATTCCTTTTTGAAACCACATGTGCAATTACAATTCCGATATGCTTCGCTTATCCGAAATTTTTGTTTTCATCGATTCAACAAATACAATTGTTTTCTCTCCGAAAACAAAAATTCCGATGAAATAATCATCGGAATTATGAATGATGTGGGCAATGAGGGATTCGAACCCCCGACCCCCTCGGTGTAAACGAGGTGCTCTGAACCAACTGAGCTAATTGCCCGAATTAAGGATTGCAAATATAAACTCCTTTTTGAATATGACAAAGGTTTTTATAAAAAATATTATAGGATTTCTGCAACGACAAATGTACTGCCTCCAATATAAAGCATATCAGTAGGTTTTGCATTATTTTTGGCCTCTTTAAATGCCCTAGCTACAGAGGAATACCTTGCACCTGTAAGTGAATACCTTTTCCCTTCTTGTTGTAATATTTCGGCATCTAATGCCCTTGGCACTTGTGCCTGACAGAAATAATAGGTCGCATTTTTCGGGAAAAGTTGTAAAATTGTATCCAAATTTTTGTCATTCACAACACCTAAAACAATATGTAGTTGTTTGTACTCTGTATTTGATAGTTGTTTTAAAGTGTATTGTAAACCCTCTTTATTATGAGCAATATCACAAATTATTGTTGGTTTTGTTCCCAAAAGTTGCCAACGTCCTTGTAATCCCGTGTTTTTAACAACATTCAACAAACCGGTTTTAATAGATGTGACGCCAATTTTATAATCTATTTTTTTTAGAATAGCGATACTTTGGAGTACTGTTTTTATGTTGTGTTTTTGGTAACTTCCTTTTAAATCAGATGGGTAGATTTCTTTTGTGTACTCTTCAGCGTAATAAATCTTACTTTTTTTCTGTTGGGCTATTTTCTTAAACACGGGTAAAGTCTCAATATTTGATTCTCCAATAACCACAGGAGTATTCGCTTTAATAATTCCTGCTTTTTCAAAAGCTATTTCAGCTAGTGTGTCACCTAAAAATTGAGTATGATCAAAACCAATATTTGTGATTACAGATATTTCGGGTAAAATAATATTCGTAGAATCCAAACGGCCGCCTAAGCCTACTTCAATAACAGCTAGATCAACTTTTTGTTTAGCAAAATGTTCAAATGCCATTCCCACTGTCATTTCAAAAAAAGACAAATCTTGTTTTTCTAAAAAGCTTTTGTTTCTTTTTACAAAGTTTATGACACAATTCTTACGAATGGATATGCCATTAACTTTAATTCTTTCTCTAAAGTCTTTAAGGTGAGGTGAGGTGTATAAACCTACTTTATAACCGGCTTCTTGTAGAATTGAAGCCAACATATGACTCGTTGAACCCTTACCATTCGTACCGGCTACATGAATACTTTTAAATTTTTTTTCCGGATGATTGAGATGTTCAGAAAGTGCTATTATATTGGTCAGATTTTTTTTAAAAGCGGTTTTTCCCACTCTTTGGTACATGGGGAGTCTGGAGAATAACCAATCTAAAGTTTTTTTGTAATTCATTTCTTATTATAAAAGATGCTCCATTATAATGAGCCTTAAATGGAATTGTAGTCGTACCTCGAGCGAAGTCGAGAGGTACATATTTCTATTGTAAATGCTATTGCCCAAGGGTAAAATTAATAACAATAAAACCAATTTGTTTTGTAGGGGCTTTAGCATCTGCATTAAAATGGTATGAAAGGGCTGTTTTCCTTGCGGGTTCAAGTAAACAAGCTGCCGTATTCGTAGAACCTTTGACTCCGGCTGTAGCCTTAATTACTTTACCTTGTTTATTAACTTCAATTTTAACAACAACACGACCCTCTTCATTACAATCTTGTATAAATTTTTGATTAGAAGTTTTGTTCCGACCATTTAATCCGTAGCCACTACCAGATCCACTGCCACCACCATAATAAGAATTCGCATAAGGATTTCCATCAATTTGTCCTTGATCACCAAGTCCTGTGCCTTCTCCATCACCTGTTGAGTTATTATCCGTATTACTTGGCGCTCCTATTATATTATCCAATGCATCAGAAGTAGAAGCATCGGGTTTTGGTTCTGGCTTGGGTTTTGGTTTGGGCTTTGGCGTTGGTTTCGGACTCACAACAGGAGCTTCTTCAGTTTCTTGTGTAATTACTTCCTCAACAGTTTCTGTAGCTGTTTCTTGTTGTTCCTCTTCAATGACCTCTTCTTGTTCTTGTGGTTTTTCGGGTTGCGGTTGCGTATCATTTGTTTTCATCGGTTGCACATCACCTGTACCGACATCTGAAGTGCCAAAGTTAACTTCGATTCCCATCTCTTCAGGAGGGTCAAGATACTTCATCCCAACAAAGAAAAATGACAAAATCAATAATACCATTACAATAGCCGTTTTAACAGCAGATTTTCTTTTATGTATGGTGTTGAGTAATGACATTTCTAATTTGTTTTATTTACGCTTTGTGCTTTACTATAGGCTTTAGGCGTGATGCGTAAAGCGTATCGCGTAAAGCATAGTAGTACTATTTCGGTCTAACCGCCAAAATCAATTTATACTTATTTCTATTGGCAATATCCATAACTAAAACGGCTTTTTCTATAGGAACTCCCTCTTCAGCTCGTAACATTATGGTTGGTTTTTCTTTTTTGGAAAGCAAAGTCTTTAATGTATTTTCAATTTCATTTGCGTTAAGATTTTTCCCATTTACATAATAGGTCATATTCTTTTTAATACTAACAGATACATTTTGTGTATTGGTGGACTTTCCCTTAGCTCTAGGTAAAATCATATCCAGAGCATTGGGAGCATTTGAAGTCAACATAAAGAATATCAACAACAAAAAAACAATGTCTGTCATGGAGGACATGCTAAACTCCGGACTTATTTTATTTCTATTTTTAAAATTCATCTATTATATTGTGTATTTTCCTTAAACCTTAAACCTTAAACCTTAAACCTTAAACCTTAAACCTTAAACCTTAAACTGGTTCATTTAACAAGTCTAAAAACTCAACAGATTGTGCTTCCATTTGGTGCACTACTTTGTTTGTTTTAACAACGATATGATTGTAGGCTATATAGGCAATAATACCCACGATTAATCCGGCGACAGTCGTAGTCATAGCAGTATAAATACCGCCTGCCAGTGAACCCATTTCTGCTTGTCCACCACCCGATGCCATTTCATGGAATGCTATAATCATACCAATTACGGTTCCTAAAAATCCAATCATCGGTGCAGCACCAGCGACAGTAGCTAGTATGCTTACATTTTTTTCAAGTTTATAAATCTCTAAACTACCTGCATTTTCAATTGCTTGATTAATGTCTTCTAAGGGTTTGCCGATTCGCGATACCCCTTTTTCAATTAATCTTGCAACTGGAGTTTTGGCTTGAGCACACAAGATTTTTGCCGCATCAATTTTTCCATTTGTAACATGATCTTTGATTTGATTCATAAAATTACTATCTACTTTTGATGCAGCTTTTACAGCTGAAAGTCTTTCGAAATAGATAAATAATGCAACTGCAAGCAGTACAAGTAGTATTAAAATAATTACTTGTCCACCAATTCCGGCATTTTTTATAAGCTCAATTACGGATAGTGTTTTTTCTTCGGAGACTATTTCTTCTGCAATTTCTTGAACTGCCTGAGTTGTTTGTTGTAGTGCTGAGAACATATTATTTTTCTTGTTTTACTATGGTATAACGAGTTGTTTAAGAAATAATTGTTTTATAAAAAGTACAATACTCCTAATAAACCTACAATTGTTAAAACAATAGTGTAGGGTAGTGCCATTTTTACCATTTTACCATACGATAAATTGATAAGCGGAGCAAGTGTTGAAGTTAATAGAAACAAGAATGCAGCTTGACCATTTGGTGTAGCAACAGAAGGTAAATTGGTGCCTGTATTAATCGCAATAGCGAGTTTTTCAAAATGCTCTCTACTTATTTCACCAGCATCAAAAGCTTCTTTTACTTCATTAATATAAACGGTAGCCACAAATACATTATCGCTAATTGCTGAAAGAAAACCATTAGCCAAATAAAACATGGTAGGTTGTTTGTCAAAATCCATAGCTAATACTGATTCTATAATGGGTTTAAACAAATGTTGATCGTGTATCATAGCAACTATTACAAAGAAAACAACCAATAGCCCTGTAAAAGGGAGTGCTTCTTCAAAAGCATGACCTAGTTGATGCTCCTCAGTAATACCCATAAAAGCAGTTTGTAAAATAATAAGTCCTAATCCGATCATTCCTACCGGAGCAAGATGGAGTGCTAAAGCAACAATTAACAATATAGCAGCAACAGCTTGAATGATAAGCGCTGTTTTTTGCTTGTCTGTTCTCTTTTTATCTTCTTCTTCGGTATAGTTTTCAATAATAATACGCGCTACTTCAGGAAGTTTCTCTCCAAATCCTAAGATCTTGAATTTCTCAACGAAAATAGTAGTTAATAAACCGGCAAAAAGAACGGGTATTGTAATCTGATACATCTTTAGAAAAAACTCAATAAAATTCCAACCCATTTTTTCGCCAATAAGTAAATTTTGTGGTTCACCAACTAAAGTCATTACACCTCCTAATGCTGTTCCGACAATACCGTGCATTATTAAACTTCTTAAAAAACTACGAAATTGTTCTAATGTTTCTCCACTTAATTGTTCTCTATCAAGGTGTCCCTCATGATCGTAATCTGAATCACTCGAATGTATTTTGTGATAAACACCGTAGAATCCTGTTGCTACACTAATCAAAACTGCGGTTACGGTTAAAGCATCTAGGAATGCAGAAAGCACAGCAGAAATAAATACGAAGAGCAATGATAATACTATTTTAGATCTTATTTTAGTAAATACTTTACTAAAAATATACATCAATAGTGGTTTCATAAAATAGATGGCAGCTACCATAAACACTAATAAAAGAATTACCTCTAAATTAGCTGAAACTTCATGATAGGCATTATGAGGCGTCGTCAAGTTTAAAACTAAAACTTGTATGGCTAACAAACCTCCACTTTGCAAAGGGTAACACTTGAGTGCCATGGCTAGCGTAAAAATAAACTCAAATATAAAGATCCATGAGGTTATTGTTTTCCCTAAAAAGTAGTAAGAAAAAATATTGAAAATAAAAAAACCAATCATGGTCATTTTAAACCAAACAGGGCTGTTGCCTAAAAAACTTTTGAACATAGTATAATGTGTTTTTCAATTAAAAAGATTTGCAAAGTTAAACAAATCAAGGCAGGTATATCACACCTGAAGAATGATTTCTTTTGGATTTAGTAACACTTGCTAAGCAATTTATCTCATTTTCGGCTCTAAGTAAGCCAAGCAAACCAAAAATAAGCGCTTCTTTAAAGTTAATAAGTTTATTCTCAGGGATAATAATTGTTGATTTTGTTTGTTTTTTGATTCGTTCAATTAGGAAATCATTAAAAGCACCACCACCAGAAACAAGTGTTGTAGATTGATCTTGCAATTGTTTGGTAATTCTTAGAGCAATGTGTTCTATATAAGTTCGCAATATATCTTTTAAAGGAATCTGGAAAGAGTCTATCAACGGGATAAAATCAGAGATAACAATTTCGTTACCCATAGATTGTTTGCTTTTGTATAGCGGAAACTCATTTAGTTTTGAAAGTAATTCGTTGTGTATTGTCCCGGTTTTTGCCAATTTTCCACGATCGTCATACGCTAAACCTATCTTTCGTGTATAATGATTGAGTACAATATTAGACGGGCAAATATCATAGGCACGCCGAATACTATTCTTATCCTCAAAAGAAATATTGCTAAAACCACCTATATTTATACAATAATTGTATTCAGAGAAAAGTAACTTGTCACCAATAGGAACTAGAGGTGCTCCTTGCCCTCCCATTGCTACATCTTGGGTTCTAAAGTCACAAACTATTTTTTGCTTACATGTTTGTGCAATTGTCGCTCCATCACCTATTTGCAAGGTGTATCCTTCTTCAGGTTTATGAAAAATAGTATGACCATGTGAAGCGACTAAATCAACATTCTTAATATTATTTTTTATAATAAAATCATTCACGAGTTCTCCTAGATACTTGCCATAAATAACATTTAAAAGAGTAATTTCTTTAGCAGAAGATGTAAATGCTTGCGATAATTTATCATTCCAATCTTTAGAATATGAAATTGTCTCAGCACAAATAATTTCATAATATAATTTATTAAAAGTAGAAGAAAATCGAATAAAAGCTAAATCCACACCATCTAAAGAAGTACCACTCATTAACCCGATAATATTCCAATTTCCATCTTTCATTTTATAGTACGTGATCTTAATTCAAGTTACTTTTGATTCGTAAAAATAATAAACTATTTGATAATGCAAGGCTGACTCTTGAGCAAATGTGATTAACTCAGTTATAAAACGTAGTATTTTTATATCTTAACGTGAGAAAAAATACAATAAGAGAATATTGACATCATTTTCCCAACAAGTATTGTAGGATTTAGTACATGACAAAAATGAATGATTCTTATTAAATATCATCTATTTAATAAGTCCTTTGGACGATTTGAGATTTAATAAAAAAGAACATATTCCTCTGAGCTTCCGTAGGAACTCAAAGCGAAAAAATAAAAAATGAAATTTTGTTGTGTACTAAAATTGTTGAAATATAAAATAATAGTACATTTGCAGTCCGAAAATTTAATAACTTAAAAAACAACAGATGAAAGGAGGTGCCAAACTATGTTAATAATTCCGGTAAAAGACGGTGAAAATATCGATAGAGCTTTAAAAAGGTTTAAAAGAAAATTTGATCGTACAAAAACAATGCGCACATTACGTAGCAAGAAGCAATTTACAAAACCATCGGTTAAAAAGCGTGCTCAAAGCATTAAAGCAAATTACGTACAACGAAGAAGAACGACTGAAGAACAAGCTTAGTTTTTTTATTAATACATACAATCCGTTAGTAGATTAAAGTTACTTTTGTAGCTTTGTACTACTAACGGTTTTTTTATGTTAATAACTAAATTTATTGATTATTTACAATACGAAAAAGGCTACTCAAAGCATACGCTAAAGGCTTATCAAAAAGATCTTGATGCTTTTAAAGCTTTTTTACTCAATACGTATGCTACAGATAATTTGACAGAAGTTATTTATGAGCAAATAAGAGAATGGATTGTAAATTTAGTAAACAAAGGTTTATCAAATAAAAGTGTCAATAGAAAAATTAGTGCTTTAAAATCTTTTTATAAGTTTATTGAAAAAACAGGAGATATTACAAGAAACCCGTTACAAGGACATCGTATATTAAAAACTCCAAAAAAAGCAATAACTCCTTTTTCGAAAAAAGAACTAGAAAACTTAAGTTTGCTTTTTAAGGAAATAACAAGCTTTGAAGAAATACGAGATTATTTAATTATTGAAATGTTATATACAACAGGCATGCGTAGGTCGGAACTAGTAGGTCTAGATCTTACTGATATTAATGTTGGAAATAAGACCATTAAAGTTATTGGAAAAAGAAATAAGGAACGATATATTCCATTATTAGATTTTACTATTGAATTGATAGATAAATATCTGCTTTATAGAGACGAATTAAAAACGAATCACAAACAATTGTTTGTTACAGCCAAGGGAAAACCCATATATGACTCGTTAGTTTATAAAATTGTAAATAAATATTTTAAGTTAATTAGTACAAAAGATAAAAAGAGCCCACATATTTTGCGTCATGCATTCGCCACGCATTTGTTGAACGAAGGAGCTGATGTAAATGTAGTAAAGTAATTGTTAGGGCATTCTAGTTTAGCATCAACGCAAATATATACACAAAGTAGTTTATCACACCTTAAAGAAGTATATAAAAAAGCACACCCAAGAAATAAAAAAGACTAAGACAACTCGGTTTATTAAAATATTCTTAAAAAATGTTCTTTTCAATTTTTTTTCAAAAATAATATTTGTAACTTTACTTGATAATTAATAATCTAAAAATAATATTATGAGAATACAAGTGCAAGCAGTAAATTTTAATGTAGGCAAAGATTTAATTCAATTAATTGAAGAGAAAATTAATGGTCTTTTGAAGTTTTATGATAATATAATTGATGCACGTGTCTATTTAAAAGTACAAAAAACAAGTCAAAAAGACAACAAAGAACTTGAAATACGTTTGGGAATCCCCGGTAATGACTCAGTGATGAAAAAGACATCTAACACGTTCGAAGACGCTTTGCTACAGGCAGTTGCATCACTTAAAAAAACGCTAATAAAACAAAAAGAAAAGCAAAGAGAGAAGCACAAATAAATAACAAAAAAAAATACATAAAAAAGTTTTGTGTATAAGATAAAACTTTATAAATTTGCAGACCGTTTGAAAAAGCGGTTTGTTTTTTTATACGCCGATGTAGCTCAGCTGGCTAGAGCAGCTGATTTGTAATCAGCAGGTCGTGGGTTCGAGTCCCTCTATCGGCTCAAAAAAATTTTTAAAAACGAATTATTTTTTCGTTTAGTTCTTTAAAATGGGTGGGGTACTCAAGCGGTCAACGAGGGCAGACTGTAAATCTGCTGGCTTAGCCTTCGAAGGTTCGAATCCTTCCCCCACCACTGTTGAAGTTAGAAGTTTAAAGTCATAAGTGAAAAGTTCGCAAGAGAATGTTTTACTTCAAGCTTTTCACTTCGAACCTCAAAAAGCGGGAGTAGCTCAGTTGGTAGAGCTTCAGCCTTCCAAGCTGATTGTCGCCGGTTCGAGCCCGGTCTCCCGCTCAAATTGAAAGATTATCATTTGTATAAATTGATAAGATGATTAGAAGAGAATAGATGATGGGTGAGAAGTTTATGCTGAACTAGTTTTAGTAAGCTCGGTCTCCAGCTCAAAGTGAAAAACTGATTATTATTAGTATTGATAATTGGTTGATTGAGTTTAGGTAAAGATTACTACTTAACTATATTGATGAGTATAATTTTAACCACAAACAAACAAGATTTAAACTTATATATAGGAGTGTTATGTATAAGTAAATTCGTTTGTTAAAATTCGCCGACGTAGCTCAGTTGGTAGAGCACATCCATGGTAAGGATGGGGTCACGGGTTCGAGTCCCGTCGTTGGCTCAACTAAAAAGAAAAAGATAAAAATAGAATTTTAAGATTAACACTAATATAAACTAAGTAAAACAAGCAATTATGGCTAAAGAAACTTTTGATCGGTCCAAACCACATTTAAATATTGGAACAATCGGACATGTCGATCACGGAAAAACAACTTTGACCGCTGCCATAACAATGGTATTGGCAAAAAGAGGATTATCTGAAATTACGAGCTTTGATCAAATTGACAATGCTCCAGAAGAAAAAGAAAGAGGTATTACAATTAATACTGCACACGTTGAGTATCAAACAGCAAATCGTCACTATGCACACGTTGATTGTCCAGGTCACGCGGATTACGTGAAAAACATGGTAACAGGTGCTGCTCAAATGGACGGTGCTATTTTAGTTGTTGCTGCAACTGATGGACCAATGCCACAAACAAGAGAACATATCTTATTAGGAAGACAAGTAGGTATTCCAAGTATGGTTGTATTCTTGAACAAAGTGGATTTGGTTGATGATGATGAATTACTTGAATTAGTAGATATGGAAGTAAGAGAATTGCTTTCTTTCTATGAATATGATGGTGATAATACACCTGTAATCGCAGGATCAGCATTAGGCGCCATGAATGGTGAAGTTGAGTGGGAAGATAAAATTATGGAATTAATGGATGCTGTTGATGAGTGGATTAAACTACCAAAAAGAGATATTGATAAAGATTTCTTAATGCCGGTTGAGGACGTATTTACGATTACAGGTCGTGGTACTGTCGCAACAGGTCGTATTGAGAGTGGTATTGCCTTAACAGGTGATGCAATCGATATTATCGGTATGGGTGCTGAAAAACTAAAATCAACTGTAACTGGAGTTGAAATGTTCCGTAAGATATTAGATAGAGGTGAAGCTGGAGATAATGTAGGTCTTTTATTGAGAGGTATTGATAAAAATGAAGTAAGTAGAGGTATGGTTCTTTGTAAACCAGGTTCTGTTACTCCTCATGCTAAATTTAAAGCAGAGGTTTATATCCTTAAGAAAGAAGAAGGTGGTCGTCACACACCATTCCACAACAACTATCGTCCACAGTTCTATGTTAGAACTACTGACGTAACAGGAACAATTATGTTACCTGATGGCGTTGAGATGGTAATGCCAGGAGACAACTTAACAATATCTGTAGAATTACATCAACCTATTGCATTAAATGTAGGTTTACGTTTTGCGATCCGAGAAGGTGGTAGAACAGTAGGTGCAGGTCAGGTGACCGAAATGATGTAAACTAACCGTAGTATAACAATACAAAGGTGTCTGCTGAAGGTGGATACCTTGTGTTGTATATAAAATAGGTGCTTGATAAACATCCTATTTTACGGGTGTAGCTCAGTTGGTAGAGCACTAGTCTCCAAAACTAGGTGTCGGGAGTTCGAGCCTCTCCACCCGTGCTAAATGAAGTGGAATGTTGATGGCGAGAAGTTTATCCCGAGCGAAGAATGAGTCGAGGGAAGCCTCTCCACCCGTGCTAAATGAAGTGGAATGTTGATGGCGAGAAGTTTATCCCGAGCGAATAATGAGTCGAGGAAAGCCTCTCCAACCGTGCACTAAGAAATAAGAAGTTAGTAAAATAGATTCTCAGAATACACAAAATAGTAAATCAATGAACATAGTAACTTACGTTAAAGAATCATTTAGGGAATTGAAAGATAATATGACATGGATTTCTTGGGAAGAAGCTCAAAAATCTACCACAGTTGTTGTCGTATTTACAGTTTTGTTTGCTTTAGCTGTATTTGCAGCAGATAAAGTATTCCAAACTTTGTTAAAGAATTTATTCCAATTATTTTAAAATCAAGCTATGTCTGATTTTGTTAAGAAATGGTATGTTGTTAAAGCCGTAGGAGGTCAAGAGAATAAAGTGAAAAATTATCTTGAAACCGAAATTACGCGCTTAAACTTGTCCGATTATATAGAAACCGTATTAGTCCCAACAGAAAAAGTTGTGCAAATACGAAAAGGAAAAAAATACAATAAAGAACGTGTGTATTTTCCGGGTTATGTAATCATTCAAGCCAATTTAAGTGGTGAAATACCACATATAATCAGGGCAATACCAGGTGTGATAGGTATGTTAGGAGAGGTTAAAGGTGGAGATCCTGTTCCTTTAAGACAAAGTGAAATAAACAGAATGTTAGGTAAGGTTGATGAATTAGCTGTAGCAAATGAAAATGTAGTAATCCCATTTGTGGAAGGAGAGCCCGTTAAAGTAATTGATGGAGCATTCAACGGTTTTGAAGGAACTATTGAAAGAATTCACGAAGAGAAACGCAAACTTGAAGTAATGGTCAAAATTTTCGGAAGAAAAACACCATTAGAATTAAGTTATATGCAAGTAGAAAAAATATAATAAGTGTTACATAAATAAATCGATTTAGCTCAAGGCTTCCAAATTTGAGATCAAATCATAACATTTTAATTTATAAAAATGGCAAAAGAAGTCGGTAAGGTAGTAAAATTACAAGTACGTGGAGGGGCCGCAAATCCTTCACCACCTGTAGGTCCTGCTTTAGGAGCGGCTGGTGTTAATATTATGGAGTTCTGCAAGCAGTTTAATGCTAGAACTCAGGACAAAATGGGTAAAATATTACCTGTGGTGATTAATGTTTACAAAGACAAATCATTTGATTTTGTCGTTAAAACACCACCAGCAGCTGTCCAAATATTAGAAGCAGCTAAAATAAAGAAAGGATCAGGTGAACCGAATAGAACCAAAGTAGCTACGGTTACTTGGGATCAATTAAGAACTATTGCTGAAGGTAAAATGGTAGATCTAAATGCATTTACTGTTGAGTCTGCTATGAAAATGATGGCAGGTACAGCGCGTTCTATGGGTGTAAAAGTAAAAGGAAAAGCTCCTTTTTAAATTAATTTTAAATGTTATTTAATAATGGCAAAATTAACTAAGAAACAAAAAGTAGCTCACTCTAAACTTGACAACTCACAAACTTATTCACTACTTGAAGCAGCTAAAGTTTTAAAGGATATAACCAGTGTAAATTTTGATGCTACAGTAGATTTAGTAATAAGATTAGCAGTTGATCCAAGAAAAGCTGATCAACTAGTAAGAGGTGTGGTATCCTTACCACATGGAACAGGTAAAAATGTAAAAGTATTAGCAATAGTTACTCCTGATAAAGAAGCCGAAGCAAAAGAAGCAGGTGCTGACTTTGTCGGGTTAGATGAATACCTCACAAAAATTAAAGGAGGTTGGACAGACGTTGACGTAATTGTCACTATGCCAAGTGTTATGGGTAAATTAGGCCCTTTAGGTAGAATATTAGGACCTAGAGGTTTAATGCCTAACCCAAAAACAGGTACAGTAACAATGGATATTGGAAAAGCAGTCTCTGCTGTAAAAGCCGGTAAAATTGACTTTAAGGTCGATAAAACAGGTATTATACATGCAGGAATTGGAAAAGTTTCCTTTGACGCTGACAAGATTGCTGAAAATGCAAATGAATTATTACAAACAATTATTAAGTTGAAACCTGCTACGGCAAAAGGGGATTATATGAAAAGTGTTTTTATAGGAAGCACCATGAGCCCAAGTATAGGTATTGATATTAAGTCACTAAGTTAAATTTTATTCAAATGACAAGAGAAGAAAAATCACAAGTAATTGAATATTTAACTACTGTTTTAGCTGATAACAATATCATCTACTTAGCGGATATTTCAGGTTTAAATGCCTTAAACACCTCTGATTTAAGAAGAGCATGTTTTAAGCAAAACGTTAAACTTTCAGTAGTTAAAAATACATTGCTTGCAAAAGCAATGGAGAAATCAGATAAAGATTTTGGTGAATTACCAGAAACATTAAAGGGAAATACCTCTTTGATGATTTCAGAAACAGGAAATGCACCTGCCAAAGTCATTAAAGGTTTCCGTAAAAAAGCAAAATCTAAGAAACCTATTCTAAAAGGTGCTTTTGTAGAAGCAGCTATTTATATAGGTGATGATCAACTAGAATCACTAGTAAACATCAAATCTAAAGAAGAGCTTATCGGAGATATTATCATGTTATTACAATCACCGGCTAAAAATGTTATTTCAGCATTACAATCAGGTGGTGGTAAATTAGCAGGTATCTTAAAAACTTTATCTGAGAAATAAGACACACACTAAATAAACTAATAAACAAAATTTTAAAAACGAAGTAAAATGGCAAATTTAAAAGATTTCGCAGAACAATTAGTCAACCTTACGGTTAAAGAAGTAAATGAGTTGGCAGACATTTTAAAAGAAGAATATGGCATCGAGCCTGCAGCAGCAGCAGTAGTAGCCGGACCAGCAGCAGATGGAAGTGATGGTGAAGCTGGAGAAGAGCAAACAGAATTTGATGTCATATTAACAGCAGCAGGACAATCAAAATTGGCTGTCGTTAAATTGGTGAAAGAATTAACTGGTCTTGGCTTGAAAGATGCCAAAGGAGTAGTTGATAGCGCACCAGCAGCAATAAAAGAAGGTGTATCTAAAGATGAAGCAGAAGGCTTGAAAAAATCTTTAGAAGAAGCAGGAGCTGAAGTAGAGCTCAAATAGGTCTTTTTAAACCTAAATAATAAAGGTTTAGGTCATTCGTCTTTGGGCGAAATTGACCTAAACCATTTTGCGTATATATTCGTTCTTTTCTAATTATAAACCATTTTTCCATTGGCAACACGTACAGCAACTGAAAGAATTAATTTTGCAACTGCACAATTAACCACTGAATACCCTGATTTTTTAGACATTCAAGTCAAATCATTTCAGGATTTTTTCCAACTACAAACTAAAGCAGAAGAACGTGATCACGAGGGTTTATACAAAACCTTTTCGGAAATATTTCCTATTACCGATACTCGTAATCAGTTTGTATTAGAATTCCTAGATTATTTTGTAGATCCTCCTCGTTACTCAATTCAAGAGTGTATAGAAAGAGGATTAACCTATAGCGTACCCCTTAAAGCACGTTTAAAACTTTATTGTACCGATCCGGAACACGAAGATTTTGAAACCGTTGTTCAAGATGTATATTTAGGAGCGATACCTTATATGACTGATAGTGGTTCGTTTGTTATCAACGGAGCAGAACGTGTGATTGTTTCCCAACTTCATCGTTCACCGGGCGTATTCTTTGGACAATCATTCCACGCTAATGGTACTAAATTGTATTCAGCAAGAGTAATTCCTTTTAAAGGTTCATGGATTGAATTTGCAACAGACATTAACCATGTCATGTATGCCTATATTGATCGTAAGAAAAAATTACCGGTTACCACATTATTTCGTGCTATCGGATATGAACGTGATAAAGATATTCTCGAAATATTTGATTTAGCCGAAGAAATTAAAGTTTCTAAAGCCGGATTAAAAAGAGTACTAGGAAGAAAAACAGCAGCACGTATCTTAAAAACATGGTTTGAAGACTTTGTTGATGAGGATACCGGAGAAGTTGTATCAATAGAACGAAATGAAATAGTATTTGATAGAGATACCGTTTTAGAAAAAGAACATATTGATGATATTATTGAATCAGGTTCTAAAACAATTCTATTACACAAGGAGGATAATTTACAGGCAGATTACGCAATTATTCACAATACCTTACAAAAAGATCCAACCAATTCTGAAGTAGAAGCAGTAGAACATATCTACAGACAATTACGTAATGCTGAACCGCCTGATTATGATACAGCAAAAGGAATTATCGATAAATTATTCTTCTCAGAACAACGTTATAACTTAGGTGAAGTTGGACGTTATAGAATGAATAAAAAATTAGAGTTAGATGTAGATATTGACGAACGCGTATTGACAAAACTCGATATTATTACTATTATTAAATATCTGATTGAATTAATTAATTCTAAAGCTGAAGTAGATGATATCGACCATTTATCAAATCGTCGTGTTCGAACAGTTGGAGAGCAATTAGCAAATCAGTTTGGTGTTGGTTTATCGCGTATGGCACGTACTATCCGCGAGCGGATGAATGTTCGTGACAACGAAGTATTTACGCCAATTGATTTGATTAATGCAAAAACATTATCATCTGTAATTAATTCATTCTTTGGAACCAACCAATTATCTCAGTTTATGGATCAAACCAATCCTATTGCTGAAATTACACATAAAAGACGTTTATCTGCATTAGGCCCTGGAGGTCTTTCAAGAGAACGTGCCGGTTTTGAGGTTCGTGATGTTCACTTTACACATTACGGTAGATTATGTCCAATTGAAACACCTGAAGGCCCAAATATTGGTTTGATTTCTTCATTAGCTGTTTATGCTAAAGTAAATAACCTTGGGTTTATTGAAACTCCGTATAGAAAAGTAGAAAATGGTGTTGTTGATACTAAAAATGAGCCAATTTATTTAAGTGCTGAGGAAGAAGAAGAAATGAATATAGCACAATCAAATCTGCAAATTGACGAAAAAGGTAAATTTGTTGATTCTCGAATAATTGCGCGACAAGAAGGTGATTTTCCAGTAGTTGGTCCTGAAGATATCAACTATATGGATGTGTCACCCAATCAAATTGCTTCAATTTCAGCTTCTTTAGTTCCATTTTTAGAACATGATGATGCCAACCGTGCATTGATGGGATCTAATATGATGCGACAAGCTGTACCACTCCTCAAACCCGAATCACCTATCGTAGGAACAGGTTTGGAAAGAAGAGTAGCACAAGATTCACGTATATTAATAAATGCTGTTGGCAAAGGAAAAGTAGAATATGTGGATTCTGAAAAAATTACTATTAAATATGATCGTACAGATGATATTAGAGCAGTAAGTTTTGACCCAGATGAAGTTACATACAAATTAACAAAGTTCCAAAAAACAAATCAAAGTACTATAATTAACTTAAAACCAATTGTTAGAAAAGGAGATAGAGTTGAAAAAGGACAAGTGCTTTGTGAAGGTTATGCAACCGAAAACGGTGAATTGGCTTTAGGTAGAAATATGAAAGTGGCTTTTATGCCATGGAAAGGATTTAACTTCGAGGATGCCATCGTTATTTCTGAAAGAGTTGTTCGTGAGGACATCTTTACTTCAATTCATATCGATGAATATTCTTTAAATGTTCGAGACACTAAATTAGGAACTGAAGAATTGACAAATGATATTCCAAACGTAAGTGAAGAGGCAACAAAGGATTTAGATGAAAATGGAATGATACGTATTGGGGTAGAAGTTAGCCCCGGAGATATACTTATCGGTAAAATTACACCTAAAGGTGAATCTGATCCAACTCCTGAAGAAAAATTATTACGTGCTATCTTTGGAGACAAAGCCGGAGACGTAAAAGATGCTTCTTTAAAAGCTTCTCCCTCTTTAAGAGGTTTTGTTGTCGATAAAAAACTCTTTCAAATTGCCGTTAAAGATAAATTAAAACGAGCAAAAGATAAAGTTGATATTGCAAAATTGGAAGTGGAATATGAAACGAAATTTGAGAATCTTAAAAAACATTTGATTGAGAAACTTTTCAAATTAGTAAGTGGAAAAACATGTCAAGGAGTTCAAAATGATTTAGGTGAAGATATTCTTCCTAAAGGAAAGAAATTTACTCTAAAAATGTTGGGAACTGTTGAAGACTTCGCTCATTTAACAAAAGGTGTTTGGTCAACAAGTGATGAATTAAATGCGTTAATTTCAGAATTAGTACATAATTACAAGATAAAACTAAACGATTTACAAGGTTCCCTTAGACGTGAGAAGTTTACAATTTCCGTGGGAGATGAGCTGGCAAAAGGAATCATAAAATTAGCAAAAGTATATATTGCTAAAAAACGTAAATTAAAAGTGGGTGATAAAATGGCGGGACGTCATGGTAATAAAGGTATTGTAGCACGTATTGTACGTGAAGAAGATTTACCTTTCTTAGAAGATGGAACCCCTGTTGATATTGTATTGAATCCTTTAGGTGTACCTTCTCGTATGAACATCGGTCAAATTTATGAAACAGTTCTTGGATGGGCAGGTCAAAAATTAGGTCAAAAATATGCAACTCCTATCTTTGATGGAGCTACTCTAGATCAAATCAATGCTTTGACAGATGAGGCAGGTGTGCCAAGGTTTGGACATACCTATTTATATGACGGTGGGACAGGCGAACGTTTTGATCAAAAAGCAACAGTCGGAGTGATTTATATGATAAAATTAGGTCATATGATTGAAGACAAAATGCACGCTCGTTCAATTGGACCTTATTCACTGATTACACAACAACCCTTAGGTGGTAAAGCGCAATTTGGTGGACAAAGATTTGGAGAGATGGAAGTTTGGGCTCTCGAAGCTTATGGAGCTTCTAGTATTTTACGTGAAATATTAACCGTAAAATCAGATGATGTTATGGGAAGAGCCAAAACCTATGAGGCAATTGTTAAAGGTGAACCGATGCCTGAACCAGGTTTACCAGAATCATTCAACGTATTGATGCACGAATTGAAAGGTTTAGGTTTAGATGTTACTTTAGAAGAATAAGTCAACTAATTAGACAATCATTATGGCAAGAAGAAACGAAAAATATACAGTAAAAAAATTCAATAAAATTTCTATAGGCTTGATGTCTCCTGAAAAGATCTTAAAAGAATCAAAAGGAGAGGTTATCAAACCGGAAACAATCAACTATCGTACACATAAACCTGAGCGAGATGGTTTGTTCTGTGAACGTATTTTTGGTCCCATAAAAGATTATGAATGTGCTTGTGGGAAATACAAGAGAATCCGTTATAAAGGAATCGTTTGTGATAAGTGTGGTGTAGAAGTAACTGAGAAAAAAGTACGAAGAGAACGTGTAGGTCATATCAATCTAGTAGTTCCTGTTGCTCATATTTGGTATTTTAAATCTTTACCAAATAAAATGGGTTATTTATTAGGTTTACCATCTAAGAAATTAGATATGATTATTTACTACGAACGCTACGTAGTAATACAACCTGGTATTGCCAAAAATGCCGAAGGAGAAGCCATTCAAAAAATGGATTTCTTGACTGAAGAAGAATATATGGATGTCATGGAAGCGCTCCCTCAAGAAAATCAATATTTAGATGACGAAAATCCTGACAAGTTTATTGCTAAAATGGGAGCAGAATGTTTAATTGCTTTACTCTCAAGACTTGATTTAGATGAACTTTCTTATGAGTTGAGACACAAGGCAAATAATGAGACTTCTAAACAACGAAAAACAGAAGCACTAAAACGTTTAAATGTCGTGGAAGCTTTCCGTGATTCGAAGAAAAATAGAGAGAATAGACCAGAATGGATGATTATGAAGGCCGTTCCTGTAATTCCACCGGAATTAAGACCATTAGTTCCGCTCGATGGAGGTCGTTTTGCAACTTCAGATTTAAATGATTTATACCGTCGCGTAATTATTCGTAATAATCGTCTTAAAAGATTGATGGAAATAAAAGCTCCTGAGGTAATATTACGAAATGAAAAACGAATGTTACAAGAATCGACAGATTCATTATTCGACAACACACGAAAATCATCAGCAGTTAAAACAAGAAACAATCGACCTTTAAAGTCCTTATCAGATTCTTTAAAAGGTAAACAAGGACGATTCCGCCAAAACTTATTAGGTAAAAGGGTTGATTATTCAGCTCGTTCTGTAATTGTGGTTGGACCAAATCTTAAATTACACGAATGTGGTATTCCAAAAGATATGGCCGCAGAACTTTACAAGCCTTTTGTTATTCGTAAACTAATAGAAAGAGGT
Organism: Lutibacter sp.; assembly: GCA_030599055.1. GTDB lineage: Bacteria > Bacteroidota > Bacteroidia > Flavobacteriales > Flavobacteriaceae > DQTL01. The sequence continues at coordinate 4,887 of JAUVOS010000005.1, read as the reverse complement.
GTTGTAAAAACAGTAAAAACAGCGAAAAAGATTATTGATCGAAAAGAACCAATCGTATGGGATATTTTAGAAAATGTAATTAAAAATCATCCTGTTTTATTAAACCGTGCTCCAACTTTACACAGATTAGGTATTCAAGCCTTTCAACCAAAAATGATTGAAGGGAAAGCAATCCAATTGCATCCATTAACATGTACGGCTTTTAATGCCGATTTTGATGGTGACCAAATGGCGGTGCATTTACCTTTAGGACCTGAAGCAATTCTTGAAGCACAATTGTTGTTATTGGCATCTCATAGTATATTAAACCCTGCGAATGGAGCTCCTATTACAGTTCCTTCGCAAGATATGGTTTTGGGTCTATATTATATGACCAAAGAAAGAAAATCGACAAAAGACGAAAAAGTAAGAGGCGAAGGAATGACCTTTTATTCACCTGAAGAGGTAATCGTTGCTTTTAGTGAAAAAGTAATCGATTTGAATGCAGGAATAAAAGTTCGTACTAAAGACTTAGATGAAAAAGGCGAATCGATTACACGTATTATTGAGACTACAGTCGGTCGTGTTTTGTTTAACGAAGTAGTACCTGAAGAAGCAGGTTATATCAATGAAGTCTTAAATAAAAAGTCATTACGTGATATTATCGGAAATATTTTAAAAGTAACAGATATCCCAACAACTGGTAAATTCCTTGATAAAATTAAGGAAATGGGATATAATTTTGCTTTTAAAGGAGGTTTGTCATTTAGTTTAGGTGATATTATTATTCCAAAGGAGAAAGACTCAATGGTCGAAAATGCTCGTGAAAAAGTAGATGCGATTGTTATGAATCACGATGCTGGTTTATTAAGTCCTAAGGAACGTTATAATCAAGTTATTGATGTTTGGACTGCTGCAAATAATGAGTTGACAGAATTGTCAATGAAACGTTTGCGTGAAGATCAACAAGGTTTTAACTCTGTTTACATGATGTTAGATTCTGGCGCAAGGGGTTCAAAAGACCAAATACGTCAGTTGACAGGTATGCGTGGATTGATGGCAAAACCAAAAAAATCTACTGCAGGTGGTGGAGATATTATTGAAAATCCGATTATCTCCAACTTTAAAGAAGGTTTATCGATTCTTGAATACTTTATTTCTACACACGGTGCACGTAAAGGTCTTGCAGATACGGCACTTAAAACAGCTGATGCGGGTTATTTAACACGTAGATTGGTCGATGTTTCACAAGACGTTATTATCAACGAAAGAGATTGTGGAACACTTCGTGGTTTAGAGGTTTCTGCTCTAAAGAAAAATGACGAAGTAGTTGAATCTTTAGGAGAACGAATTTTAGGAAGAATTTCTTTACACGATATCTATCATCCTCAAACGGATAAATTATTAGTTGAAGCAGGTGGATTAATTGATGATGAGGCAGTTGCAAAAATTAGTAACTCGCCCATTGACATGGTTGAGGTTCGTTCTGCATTAACTTGCGAGGCAAAGAAAGGGATATGTGCTAAGTGTTATGGACGTAGCCTAGCGACTAATAAAATGGTACAAAAAGGAGAGGCTGTTGGCGTTATTGCAGCGCAATCTATTGGAGAACCGGGAACACAATTAACATTGCGTACTTTTCACGTAGGTGGAGTTGCCGGTAATATATCTGAAGAAAATAAAATAGTTTCAAAATTTAATGGAAAATTTGAAGTATCAGAATTAAGAATAATAGAATCTGTAGTTGAGTCCGGAAAAAAGAAATACATGGTTGTTTCTAGAACAGCTGAGCTAAAAATTATTGATTCTAATACCGGAATTGTATTGAGTACTAAGAATATACCTTATGGTTCTGAATATTTCTTAAAAGGGAAAAAGACTATTAAAAAAGACGATATCGTCTGTCAATGGGATCCACATAATGGTGTAATTGTTTCTGAATTTTCCGGAAAAATAAGATTTGAAAATATAATAAGAGGAGAAAATCTGAAAGTTGAAATTGATGAACAAACAGGATTTAGAGAAAAAATAATTGTAGATTCTAAGAGGAAGTCAAAAATTATTCCTGCTTTAATTATTGAAGATAAAAAAGGAGAAATATTACGAACCTATAATTTACCGGTTGGCGCTCATTTAAATATTGATGATGATAATGAAGTAAATGCAGGTGAAATTTTGGTAAAAATACCACGATCAGCGGGTAAAGCCGGTGATATTACAGGTGGATTACCTCGAGTAACGGAACTGTTTGAAGCACGTAATCCTTCTAATCCGGCAGTTGTATCTGAAGTTGATGGAGTCGTTTCTTTTGGTAAAATCAAAAGAGGAAATCGTGAGATAATTGTAGAGACAAAATCGGAAGAAATCAGAAAATATTTGGTTAAATTATCAAATCAAATTCTAGTTCAAGAAAATGATTTTATCAGAGGAGGAATGCCATTATCAGATGGCGCAATAACACCTGCAGATATATTGAGTATTCAAGGTCCTTCAAAATTACAAGAATATTTAGTTAACGAAATACAAGAAGTATATCGTTTACAAGGGGTAAAGATTAACGACAAACACTTTGAAGTAGTCGTTCGTCAAATGATGCGAAAAGTAAAGATTATTGATTCAGGTGATACTTTATTCTTAGAAAATCAATTGGTTCATAAAAACGATTTTATTGAAGAAAACGATCGAATCTTTGGAATGAAAATAGTTGAAAATGCAGGAGATTCGCAAGAAATTAAAGAAGGTCAATTACTTACTGCGCGTCAATTACGTGATGCTAATTCAGCGCTACGAAGATTAGATAAAAACCTGATAGAAGCTAAAGATGCTGAACCGGCAACTGCAGAACAAGTAGTACAAGGTATTACAAGAGCTTCCTTACAAACGAAATCATTTATATCGGCAGCCTCTTTCCAAGAGACAACTAAAGTACTGAATATGGCCGCTGTAAGTGGAAAAGTTGATTATTTGGAAGGTTTAAAAGAAAATGTAATTGTAGGTAAAAGAATACCGGCAGGAACGGGTATGCGTGATTATGAAAACTACATTGTTGGGTCACAAACAGAAATGGACAAAATTCAACAAGAAATGGATAACTAATATGAACAATCAAAAAAAGCAAAACCAAGATGGGAAACTAAATATTGAGTTACCCGAAGACATAGCCGAAGGAATTTATTCAAATTTGGCTATTATTAATCATTCTGTATCAGAATTTGTTATTGATTTTATAAGTATTATGCCGGGGAAACCAAAGGCAAAAGTAAAATCACGTATTATTTTAACACCACAACACGCCAAGCGCTTGGCTAAAGCTTTAGCAGATAATGTTAAAAAGTTTGAAAAAGCACATGGCGAGATAAAAGATTATGATAAACACCCTCAAATTCCTATGAATTTTGGTCCAACTGGCCAAGCGTAATATCGGATTCGTAGTTTATTATAACCTTTGCTTGTTAATCTTAATAGTTAAAAAACACCAAATTTATTTGGTGTTTTTTTTTTTTTTTTGATAAATTAGAAAAAGTTATAAACCAATTAAATTTTGCAGTAGGCAAAATCAATCAATAGATTTAATTGTAAATTTTAAATTTGTATTTTAGCAGAGTAATTAATTATAAAAATTGAAAAAAATGAATAACATTAAAAATTATTATTTTTCTAGCATTTTACTAGCATTGTTTATGATGGTAAATATTGTTGACGCGCAAATTATTTCGAAAGGAGCAGAATGGAAATTTCTAGATGATGGTTCTGATCAAGGAACCGCTTGGAAAGAAACAGCTTTTGACGACTCAAGTTGGGATTCAGGTGATGCTATATTAGGTTATGGAACCATTAATGCAGGAGCTGTTACAACTGTAATAAGTTTTGGACCTGATGAAAATGATAAGTACCCAACTACATATTTTAGAAAAACTATTGACTATACAGTTGGTAGCGAGGAAAGTTACAATATTAATCTTTTGGCAGATGATGGTGCTGTGATTTACGCTAATGGAACTGAAATAGCAAGGCTAAATATGGATGCAGGAATACCTTTATATTCAGACTATTCTTCAGGTAATGGTAATGAAGATAGCTATACCCTAATGGAAATACCTTTAGGGTCACTAGTTGAAGGAACAAATGTAATTGCTGTTGAAGTACATAATACTTCAGCTACAAGTTCTGATCTTGGCTTTGATATGGAATTAAATGCCCTTGAGTTTGCTACGGTCTATGTTATTACAAAAGGTGCAGAATGGAAATATCTGGATGATGGTTCTGATCAAGGAATTGTATGGAAAGAAACAGCTTTTGACGATTCAAGTTGGAGTGCAGGTAATGCTATATTAGGTTATGGAACCATTAATGCAGGAACTATTCAAACTACGATAAGTTATGGAGCTGATCCAAATGATAAGTACCCAACTACATATTTTAGAAAAACTATTAATTATACAAAAGGTAGTGAGAAAAGTTATGTGATTAATCTTTTATCAGATGATGGTGCTGTGATTTACGTTAATGGAACTGAAATAGCAAGGCTAAATATGGACGCAGGAACACCTTTATATTCAGACTATGCTTCAGGTAATGGTAATGAAAATAGCTATACCGAAATAACAGATATACCTTTATCAGCATTTATTGAAGGAACAAACGTAATTGCTGTTGAAGTACATAATGTATCAGCTTCAAGTTCTGATTTAGGTCTTGATATGGATATAATAGCTAGTCCTAATGCTGCAAATTATGTAAAACATATTAGATTTGGTAGTACAGATGATCCTTTAAATGGAGTTACAATTACCTGGAGAGGAATAGGAACAGCAGATAAGATAAAATGGGGATATACTGCATCTTTTGATGAAGGAGAAAAAACACCAGTTCAACGCTCTAATTGGACAGGATATAATTATGATTTTG
>JAUVOS010000227.1 GCA_030599055.1 Lutibacter sp. | reverse complement strand
TACATACTTTGCCCGTCGATACACTTAAAAAGAGACTTTATAAAAAGTATATCCTCACTAGTTTTGACAGTGGAAGTTATCGTATTCCAGCGCAAGAAATTTTTATTAATAACCACTGGTTTTTAACGGATAGTTTGTTAATTAACGTAGGAACTGTAGTGGTTGATACAACCAAACAAAAACTATTTCCAATAAAACCCATTTACAAAGCTCCTTCCAAAACATGGCAGGATTACCTACACTATTTGTGGTGGTTTTTAACTGCGATCTTATTTATTGGTGTCGTTTTGTGGCTTGTATTTTATCGAAGAAAGCAAGCAAAAAAACGAGCAATACCCGTTTTGAGCCCCATAGAATTCGCTTTAGGACAGTTCCAAACCTTAGATAAAAAGCAATTAATAGAACAACAAAAAATTAAAGCGTATTATGTTGAATTAACCGAAATAGTACGTGATTATATCGGAAAAGATGTCCATATTCCAACGATGGAAGTCACTACAGATGAGTTGATAACATTGCTTAGTCTTCATAATAAATCTAATAAAGTAGGTATAGATAAAGAGCGAATTATACAGTTACATCAATTTTTAAAAACTGCTGATTTAGTTAAATTCGCTAAATCTAAACCCGAAACAACACAAATTCAAGAAGATCGTCTAACAGCAGAAATTATTATTAACGATATTCAATCTATAGTGCACAAACCAATTTTAGACGAATTTGGGAATGAAATTATCATAGAAACACAAGAAGAAATCAAAGCTAAAATTACCAAGAAACACCGACTTATTAGTGTATTAATAGGTGTTGTTTTAGCATTGATAATTGCAATAGGCACTATATCCTATTTTGGTTTTAAGTATGTGAAAGACACATTTATAGGGCATCCCACTAAAGAATTATTAGAAGGAGATTGGTATCATAGCAGCTATGGACATCCCGCAATAGGTATTGAAACCCCAGTCGTTTTAAAAGCCAATGATTCAGGAGTACCGCCTGAGGTAAAACAAATGATGATTTCAAATGCTAATTTTTCTTATGGAAGTTTACTCAGCGGATTTTATATAATGCTTACTACGGCAGAAGTAAACAAACAAATACCATTAGAACGGGAGAACATAATTGTAAATAGCGTTAAAATGATTGAATCACAAAAAGGAGTACGTGATTTTACTTATGAAGAAGAAGAAATCACAATTGGTGAAAGGAAAGGAGCACAATTAACAGGTAATCTAAATTTTAATGGTGTTAAAATGAAGTTAAAACAATTTATTTTTATTAATGAAAACACCTTACAACAAATTACAATTATAAGAAAAAAAGAAGATACTTACGCAAAAGAAATACAAGAACGAATAGAAAAATCAATAATTATAGAGTAAAGACGTAGCCATGCTACGTCTCAATAATATAAACAATGCCAAAAAATTTCGAATTTTTACATCCACAATTTCTATGGCTTTTAGCCTTGATACCATTACTTGTGCTTTGGTATTTATGGGTTGGAAACAAGGGAAAGGCTCGTTTAAAAATGGGAAAAACGACCGGTTTGTATCAAACAGGAAGTCTGTTGAAAAAAATAAGACCGTTTTTAAATATTCTTAGATTGTTAGCAATAACCGCATTAATTATTTCCTTAGCGCGTCCACGTAATTATTCGGTAAGTAAAAAAACAAAAACAAACAGAGGTATTGATATCGTTATGGCAATTGATATATCGGCGAGTATGTTGGCTAAAGATTTACGTCCCAATCGCTTGGAAGCTTTAAAAAAAGTAGCCATAAAATTTGTAAATCAACGCCCAAATGATCGTATCGGTATTGTAGCTTATGCGGGAGAAAGCTATACAAAAACACCCGTGACAAGCGACAAAGATATTATAGTAAGAACTATTAACGAACTCAAATGGGGAGAATTGGAAGGAGGAACAGCAATCGGCATGGGTTTGGGTTCTGCAATTAACCGAGTTAAAGACAGTAAAGCAAAGAGTAAAGTGATTATTTTATTGACAGATGGCGTTAATAATTCAGGTTTTGTCGATCCTGTTACGGCAGCTGAAATTGCAAAAGATCTAGAGATAAAAGTATATACAATTGGTTTGGGAACAAATGGAATGGCACCCTTTCCGGTGGCAAGACGAGCAGATGGAAGTTTAATATTCAGAAATCAACCCGTAGAAATTGATGAAAAACTATTAAAATCTATCGCAAAAGAAACAGGTGGACGTTATTTTAGAGCGACAAGCAACACGAAATTAAAAGAGATTTATGAGGAAATTAATAAAATGGAAAAAACAGAAATAGAAGAATTTAAATATTACAATTATAACGAAATGTACCGTTTTTGGGTATTTTTAGCAGGCCTATTGTTGCTTTTGGAGTTGCTGTTGCGATTTACGGTATTTCGGAGTTTTATATAGTGTTTAATTGTGGAACTGTAGAAGTGTTTATTTGTGTATTCGTTTATTTGTTAAGTAGTTAAATTAAGAAAATTTTAGAGATGTATTTATATTCGTTTGAAAAGTTAAATGTTTGGAAAGAAAGTGTCTCATTAGTTAAAAAGATTTATCAATTAACCAATGGTTTTCCTCCTGACGAACGATTTGGATTGATTAGTCAAATGAAACGTTCGGCTGTTTCAATAGCATCCAATATTTCCGAAGGAACATCTAGAAACACTAAAAAGGATAGAGCGCATTTTACAACTTTAGCATATAGTTCAGCTATTGAATTATTAAATCAACTGATAATAGCAAAAGAATTACAATATATTAATGAGGAACACTATAAATCTATAAGGGAATTAATTTCAAAAGTAACAAATATGTTAAATGCTTTAAGAAAGTATCAATTAAGCCAATAACATCTAAACAGATAAACGAATAAACAATTTAAATGTACAGACTAGAACAACCCATATATTTCTACTTACTAGCTATCCTTCCAATAATTTGGCTGGGGTATTTTGGTGTTTTATGGTGGCAAAAACGAACACAGAAAAAATTTGCTGACAAAAAACTATTAGAAAAATTGACTCCTGAAAAATCAGTTTTTAAGTCTATGTTGAAGATGATTGTACTGAGTTTGGGTATTACATTTCTTATCATTGGCTTGGTAAATCCCAAAATGGGAACCGCTTTAAAGACCGTAAAAAGGAGTGGTGTAGATGTGGTTTTTGCATTAGATGTATCCAAAAGTATGCTGGCGGAAGATGTAGCGCCGAGTCGTTTAGAAAAAGCCAAATTAATTATCAATAATATCATAGATAAATTGGGAAGCGATCGTGTGGGAATTATCATTTATGCCGGTAATGCTTACCCATTATTGCCCATTACAAGCGATCATTCTGCTGCAAAGATGTTTTTAGCCAATGCGCATCCCAGTATGGTTTCTAGCCAAGGAACCGCTATAAGTGAAGCTATAAAATTAGCCCAAACCTATTATGACAATGATGAACAAACCAATCGATTTTTGTTTATTGTGTCCGATGGTGAAGATCACACAAAAAATGCAGAATCTATAACCGAAAACGCACAAAAAGATGCCATAAAAACCTATACTATTGGTCTGGGAACGCGTAAAGGAGGTCCCATTCCTATAAATATAAATGGAACGATTCGTTATAAAAAAGATCGTGATGGCAATATGGTCATTACCCAATTACAC
>JAUVOS010000254.1 GCA_030599055.1 Lutibacter sp. | reverse complement strand
CAATTTAATAAATAATAATTCAAGTTGTTTTTCGATAGGAATTTGAGAAAACTCAGGATATTTTTTCCCTAGTGATGAATATACTAGAAGCATAGAATCAATTACAATAGCAAGCTTTTCCTTTGACATGCGGAAAGCACTCTTTCTTTTTATAACCCAATCTTTATTTAAGGAATTTAGCTCATTTGCGAAGAGGTGAAATTCCTCTTGTTTTTTTGTGTCTCTGGTAGAATTTATAAAGCTATACTTTCTTGTTTTGCTATATACGGAAGGGTCAAAAATCAGCTCATCACCTTGATAGATATTATGGAATTTCATCCATTTTTTTAATAAGATATAATTTGGATTTAAAAGGTCATCTGTAAGTTGTCCGTTCACAACAAACTGATAACGTTGTCCTTTTTGTAAAGATTTCGGTTTATCTTTTAGCACCCAAATATTACCATCTTTTTTAAGGCTTAACCCCTTATATTCACGGCTAAGCTCTACTTGTTTAATTACGGTCATATCAACTTTGTCACCACCCCAGCCAATCATTTGTGGTTTTAGTATTACGTTAAAATTCATCTCTTTGTTTTCGGGAGCTAAGTAAAAGGTTTTTGTTGCTTTTCTATAGCCAAATGCAGATACACCAATTAAATAAACACCTGGTTCTACATTGAATTTAATGCTGGATTTTGTAGAGGCAAAATAATAGGAAGGATCAGGTAGTGGGCTTTGGCCGTTTACTTTATTTTGGATAGTTGGAAACAAGCCAACGTAAATTGTATCCTGTTTATAATCTCCATCTAATTTAACTGAAATTTGAACTTTAATTTCCTGGGCATTAAGTGCTACTACTGTTGTGATAATTAGTACTAAAATCAAAATTACATTTTTCATGGTTAAAGTATTTTTGGTTTTCTATAAAGTTACATAATAATAGACACTCAACAAAAAGTTGCACATTATGATAAACTATACAGTCAATATTAAATTGATCTTTAAAATTTCAAATCTAATTTACCACAACCGTTAAAAACACACCAGCCCAACCCGACATTAAGAATGTGATTTAGAATCCCAAATTTCGGGGGATTCTGTGATTGTGGTGATGTAAGAACCGTTTAAATTTAAACGACACACAGCCAGAAAATCCCATTTCTTCATACTTGAAAGATTGCACCAACTTTCAACACCCAAATCAAATACCTTCTTTTCCCATTCCTCTTTATCTTCATCAAGTGAAATGGTAATGACTTCAAAATCGGTTGTATTCAATGATTTTTATGGGGAGAGAAATAAACTCTGATAGGATGTCCGATTCTGTTGTTTAATCTTTAACTTCTACTGAAGCTTCTTTCGGTTTTTCCACTAATGTCTCGGTCCAATTTTCATGAACAGAAAGCCAATCACCATCTGAATACTTGAATATAGATACTGCTTTCCATGGGGGTGCCTTTACACCTTCAATGATTCCCTGATAGTAGTATGAAACGATTACAATATCTCCGTAAAACTGAAATTTAAAATCGAATAGCTCATGTTTATGTGAAGGTACTACTCCCTTTAATCCTTCCAGATATGACTTGAGTGCATCGCGCCCTACCAGTCGCTTCGAAGGTCCTATATCATCTATCCATACAATATCCTCGGCAGCATTTTTTAAAAACCCCGTTGTCTCTCCTGAAGCCCAAGCTGCATTCGCTGCTTGAATCTTTTCCATAACAGCTGGTTTGGCTTCTTCTTGTGTTGGAACCTCAGGACATGTACATGTAATAAATAGCAAAGGAATGAGAATGACTACTAAAGTGCTGATTCCTACTGGCATCCTGTTAGTAAGTTTTGTTTTCATAATAGAAAATTTTAAATTAATAATTTAGCTCAAAGCTTTATACATTGACTTAATTGGGTAAAATATGAAATTTTGAAGTTACATTGTATATGCTACGTGAATATATGATTTTGGTTGCATATCCAATTTGAGCCAGACCATGCATTAAATAAATAACCAATTGGTTCACCCATTAACTCATGTGAACTTAATTTCATCCAACAAAAATTTCCACTAACACAACCGATAAAAACCACACCACCCCAACCCGACATATTCATATAAAATAAAAATCAAATTTCAGGAATATTAAAGGAGTATGCAATGATGCAAATCAGTGAATTTAATGACGCTCGTCAGTAGAATTTTAGTAGTAAAAAATTTATTTCTACTTTTACAATAAATAACAAAAAACGAAACTAGCCTATTTATCAACTTTGTTAAAAATGTAAATAAAGTAAAAGTGCTTGTTGAATTTTCCCAATTATACATTTTCTAAACTCATTACTTAAACCATTCCACCACCACTACTTTTATAAGGTTTCCCATTTTTATTTGGAGACTCAAAATCAACAAAATAGTATTTATAAATAACTTGTGTAGTTTCCTCTTTCTCCGCTTTTTAAAACCGTAATTGCTTTATATTTAAGTTGTTACGATTTTTTGTTTAGGCAATATCACTACAATATTTCCACAATAATTTTAATATTGGTTTCTTATGGATTTGAATTGGGCGGCAGTCCAATTCGGTTATAGCATAAATAAACAATTCAAGTTGAGTAATTTCAGGGTCTTAGATATTATAGTATGTACCCGTTTAGCGGTTAAAATAATTTAAAAATTAATCAAAAAAACCGTGCATATTATACTGAATATCAGTATATTGAGCAATATATCAAAACAACTCAATCATGCACGATTTAATTGCAAATTACAACAAAATAGTCAAAGTGGTAGAAAAATTCTTTAATAATGACTT
>JAUVOS010000210.1 GCA_030599055.1 Lutibacter sp. | reverse complement strand
GATAATTAACTTTAGCATGAATGGGCAGATCACCTTTGATGTTTAGTTTATTATTTAAATCCCAATCGAGTCCAAAAATTGGAACAACAAAAGAACCATAGGTTTCTAAATTATAGTACATGCCTATTTTCCATAGGAAATTTTCATTTTTCTGAATGGAATAAGTAGTCAGAAAACCCAATTGAAATGCATCACTGTTTATGCTTTGAAAATCTGAATTCATTTTAGGAAGGACTACAAATAGAAGTGAATTTTTATCAGAGAATTTATGATTAACACCTAAGGTTAAACCCAATGAATAATAGCTTGTTGGCCATTGTTTTTCTGGCTCATAGTTAACTGTCCAGTTATTTCCTCTTATCCCAGTAACAATAGCTGTTTTCTTATTAAGTACGATTGGTAAACTTATATTTAGTGACAAGTATCCACAATCAGATGAGATGTCAGGATTATCGTATTTAGTATTGAAAGAACCCATATAGCCTATACTTGCAATGGTATATTTTTTCTGTGCAAATCCCTGTTCCGCCAATACAATAAACAGTATCATGAAACAATATAGTAGTGATTTTCTAAAATTAGTTTTGTTTTTTTTCATTCTATAGACTTTATTTTGATTTGTGTTTATTTACTTTCAATCCTTTACTATAAACATTGAAACGATAATATTAATAGTTAATAAAACTATCATCTTATTTATTTTAGGTTGCTATAAAAAAACTACTCGTCTAATGACGGTTTTATTTCACAGCTTTCTTTTTATAATGACTAATCACAAATAAAATACCCACCACAATAAAAGGTATTGTGATTATAGAAATAATACCTATACTCATCCATACATCATGGTTCATATTATAGTTATGTTTAAAGATAAAAGGACTAAAACCTATTCCTATTATCATAAAGATAATACCACCAATTTTTTCCCATTTCCATGCTATGAGAAGTAATACTATTAATACAAATGAGGGTATTAGATGCATAAGAAAAATACCCAGTTGTTGCCAAATAGATAAACCTTCTTGAAAAGAGTCTAAAGCGAATAGACTAACAAAAAGTATTGCCAAAATACAAAGAACACGTGGCGCCCAGTGTAATAGATTAAGTGAATTGTTCATGTTACTATATATTTAAATGTTAGTATCTAAATTGTAGCATCAATGATTTAATGAGTCAATGATATAACGTGTTGCAATACTTTTATTTGTGAGACTCTTAAAAATTATTTCAATTTTTAAGTTAGCCGAACTAATCCCGCTTTTTTAGCGGGTTATTGGTTAATACCTCGACCTTCTAGGTCGATTCCTTTTATTGGGTTCAGGGTTCTGCCCTGAGGTTTAATACCTTTTATTTATTACTTTTTCTTATAAACAAACTGTGTAGTAACCAAAAAAAAGTAATGGCTATAAGTGTAATAAACACCAACAAATACTTTTTTGTAAATTCGGGGAAATAGGCTCCTACTACTAAGCCTACTACAAAAGCATAGACTTTCATTGCACCCCAATCCCAAATATTCATCTGGGCAATTCTATTTCTAAAATACTTCCACATAATATTGATTTTAAATTGATTAGTAAAGTTACGAATAAAAGTTTAAAAGATGCCACGGATGCACGAATATTATATTTGAAGTTAATAATTAGTATTGTCCGATAAAAGATTCAAGACCGCTTCGCTCAAAGATAAAAGAGAAAAGACAGCCAAGTTAACCAGTAGGTAATCTGTTATTTACGCAAAAATCGTTTTCGTATAATTGCATAAATTAGAGATTTCTTGTAAAAATTGATTAGCAAGGTCTCAAATTTGTTAAACCTTTCACTCCCTTTATTCTCAAGGAAAATAAGTTTTCATGTTTTTTTACTCGGACATACTAGTTAATAATTATAAAAGATTAAAAAAAGCCACGAATGCACGAATAATATATTATCCGATTACATTTTTTACACGACCCACAACACTTGATTCTAACATCACTTTGATACCATGTGGATGGTTTGGTGAATTAGTTAGCAATCTTTTTACGATTCCTTCGGTAAGTTGCCCTGTGCGTTGGTGGTTTTTTTGGACTACTTCAACTTGTGAGCCAATTTGGATATTTTTTCTGATTCGACCGTCTGTATTTTGGGTATTCATTTTTCTATTTATTTAATTAGAGGTAAGACCGCAATGCTACAAAATTTTAGACAAAAAATTGATTTATCAAATAAATTAATATCAAAACAGTCTTACGTCTATTAATCTAAAGTCTCATTTAATATCTCAATTCATCCAAAATTTCACTAGGTGATTTATCGTTTTTTCGATTGTAATATTCTAATGTTAAATCGGCTCTATTTGTAAACAAGCCATCAACACGGTTGGCGTACTCGTTTAATTGTTCTGGTGTATCAAAAGTGTAGGGATGAATCAACAAACCTGAATTATGTAGTAGTTGCGTCATCCAAGTTGCTGCAAGTTCGCTGTAATTATTGGGCTTTCCTGCTATACTCGGCCCCATAATACTAACATTATTAATTATAGCAAAGTTAATTGCTTCCACATACTTTTTCTTTAAATTTCCATTTATTTTCGGATGCCATAACAAAAAGCATTTTGGAATATTTGGTAAATGTTTTTCTAACTTTTGAATGCTCTCCGGTGAAAATGATTGAAGAATTACACGAGCCTTTGTGTTTGCAATATTTACTTTGTTTTGAAAAGTTTCTATTTTTTTGGGTTTATCATTTATATTCCAGCCCAAAGCTGTTAGTTCTTTTGCCAGAACTTTTTCTATTTGTAATTTTGGATGCTTTGTTTCTACGTAAACACCAGGTCGGTTTCCGGAATCTTTTGGGTCTATTTCATAGGTATAGTTTCCATTCCATTTCCCTTTCAAAAGTTCTTTTACAGGTATCTTATTCTCCTTTTTTATACGATATCCTTCTGCAATTTTTACAATATCTTTAAAGGTCATAATTTTTAATCCGATAAAACTTTTTCTTGCCTGTTTGGAGTTTTCTTTATTAAACCAAGAGCCTGCATCTAAACTTCGTAATTCTTTTAGTGTAAAGTCATTAACACTCGATTGTTCTTTTTTAGGGAATATTTTTTTTATGTTTGTTGTTCTCTTTAAATTATCGTCATGTATTGCTACTAAAAAACCATCTTTAGTCAGTTGCAAATCTAATTCAAGGTAATCTGCTCCGATATTTCGCGCCCAACGATAAGCAGGTTCTGTTTCTTCAGGAGTCCAATAGGTGCTACCTCTATGCGCGATTACAATATCTTTTTTAAGAGCATCGCAAACTTTGTTTGTAGGATTATTATGTGGCTTTACCTTCAAATTTTATGTTGTTTTTTGTTGTTTGATTGCAACAATTTATCCAATTTTTAAAGATGCTGATAATTAAGGAGCTTAAAAACTTATACAGCACGTTTAATTTCTTAGAATAAAACTATCAATTTCTTCAAATGTATCGGGATTCATCACTTTTACACTGACTTTTGCGTCATCAACATAAATTAGAACCAAGGCAAGTTGCGTACTAAAATTACTGACAGCATTTGTCCAAGGAGTTGAAGTGTCTTGCGCATAATAAGGTGCTCCGGCTGCGCCATTATTTATTTGCCATAGTGTTCGACTACGTACTAGTTTCGGATATTTATAATTCTCAGGATAGATAATAACCTCAGGCGTGATTTTTACTTTGTTATAGTTGTGTTCGTCACCCGTCATTATAGCTACCACTTTACTACTTTTATTGATCAATAAATTTAGATACTCATCACGTCTTTCAATGATTCCTTTTTTAACCGACTTTCCTGCAATAACAGGTCTAGGTAAGTTATCGCCATTGTACCACATATCATCTTTTACATGCCCTCCATTGGGAAATGTCGGCGTGTGTTGGGTTACAAATATATGGTCGATTTCGTTGTTGTTTTCGAGGTGATCCAGTGTATTTTCTAACCATTTTAACTGATTATCCATAATATATCCATGTAAATTACCACCGGTAGAAGGATTGTTTTTTAAAGAAGGTGTATAAAAATAATCTGAATTTAATACAATCATGGCTACATTATCATAGGTATAATAAAAGACTGTTTCATCATAAGGTGGAAAATCTATTTTATTGGGATTAGG
>JAUVOS010000051.1 GCA_030599055.1 Lutibacter sp. | reverse complement strand
TTAAATGTTGAAGGGTTGAAGGGTTGAAGGGTTAAATAGTTGAAATGTTGAATATTTGTAGGGTTGAATAGTTAATTTTGTGTTTTACAGCGTACAGCATATAGCGTGCAGCATAAAGCCTTTCAACCCAACCACGTCTTAAAATCTTTTACTTTTTCGCGGCTTACGATAATTATATCTTGCTTATAATTTGCTAATTTAATTTGCAGACGACTATTTGTATAAGAAATGATGTCTTTTATTGCATTTAGATTAATTATAAATTTTCTACTTACTTTAAAAAAAGTCTTGGGATTTAGTTGTGTATAAATACTTTCTAAACTTCCGTCTAACAGATAAACTTTTTGTGATTTTAAATAGGCATAAGTTGCTTTGTCTTCACTATAAAAACATTCAATATCTTTGGTTTCAATCAACTTTAAATGCTGACCTACTTGTGTTGTAAAACGCAATTTATAAGCAGGTGTTTCGTCTTGTAACAATTCTTTAATTCTTTTGAAGTCTAATACTTGAGTTTTGTTATTGGAATTAAGTTTTTGGAATTTTTGAATGGCTATTACTAATTCATCCTCATCAATTGGTTTTAGTAGGTAGTCAATGCTATTCAGTTTAAATGCCTTTATTGCATACTTATCGTATGCAGTGGTAAAAATAATTGCACTTTCTAATTTTACTTTTTCAAATATTTCAAACGATAGACCGTCTGACAACTGAATATCTAAAAAAATAAGATCGGGTTCTTTATTATGTTGCAACCATTTAATAGCGTCTGCCACACTAGGCAGTTTTTCTTTTACTTCTAAGCCATTTCTGTTCAACATCCTTTCTAGACGGCGTGCGGCCGGCTTTTCATCTTCAATAATTATAACATGTATCATTTTTAATTAAAGATTAATAATGAACTTCTCTAGAGATTGTTTGGGAGACAAATTTAGTTTTTTTCTAATCATCCCTATCCATCAAATCCTTAATTTTTCTTTCTTCCCAATCTTTACTAAATAATAAATTCTTCCCAAAAACACCGTACCAATGAAAGAAAAGACCAATTCCCCAAAAAAGTCCGAACCCCAAAAAGCTATACGCGGCACCTTCAATGCCATGGTCTATAAAGGCTTTTATAGCCGTATAAACATTAATAATAATATATACTACTAGATGTATATAAAAAGATTTAATTTTTTTAATCTTTTTTTTAGCTCGTTTGTATCTTTCTTCTTTGTCACTATAACTCTTATTAAAATTGTCGCTTATAACTTTCATGTGTCTAAATTTTATTTTTTAGTTGAATAATTATTCCCACATTTCTTTTTTATCTTCGTCCATTAGCTCTTTTATTTTTCGTTCTTCCCAATTTTTACTCAAGAAAGGATAATGTCCAAAAGCCTCAAAATAATGAAATAATAGGCCTATTCCCCATCCTATTAGTGGATAAATAAACCATTTATGCTCCCAACCTGTGTAATAGTTAAGAAATACTAAAAAGGTATTTACCCCAACATACGAAATTAAGTGTGCGTAGAATTCTTTCATTTTGTCAACTCTTTCTTTTGCTCTGTAATATCTATTTTCTTCTGTATTGTCTTTTGTTTTCATGATTTTAGTTATTTGAGTTAGTAATGGTAATTTTACGATAAAATTGTCTTCTGTTTTAAGAATTTCTAATTGTTTTCTAGTCAGTAGTGCGTATCTATCTATAATATTGTGAAGCCCAATTCCTGTTCCCTTTTTTAATGTATTTTTTTTATTAAAATTATTGGTAACAACCAATTGTCCGTTTTGTTCTACAATTTTAACTTTTAAAGGTTTATCAGCGGAAATGGCATTGTGTTTTACAGCATTTTCTAATAATATTTGCAAAGAAAGAGGTGCTATTTTAAAATCAGCATTTGAAAAACTATTAGGAATTTCAAATTGTATGGAGTCTTCAAAACGCATTTTCAACAACTCCATATACACTTCTGCAAAATCAATTTCTTCTTGTAAGGGAACTAATGTTTTTTCTTTTTGCTCCAAAACATATCTGTAAACTTTTGATAATTTAGTAGTAAATTTTTCAGCTTGTTGTGGATTTTCTTCAATAAGTGAAGTCAGCACATTTAAACTGTTAAATAAAAAATGTGGATCAATCTGGCTTTTTAAAGTTTCATATTTTGCTATTTCAGTCTTGGCAATTGTTTTATGTTCAGTAATGGCTTGTTTGGTTATCACTCTATAAAAATGGATTACATAAAACACCAAAACGATAAACATGGTTATCAAAAACGAATAAATGTAGATACCTGCTCTTTCATGTGCTAAGAAATAATCCCATGTTTTTTGATAAATCACTAAAACTGTTATTAATCTGAGTAAAAGTAAGCTGAACATGGTTATAATAACAGCACCAACAACTCCATAAATAGCTCTTTTTTTTGGTTCTGTTTTCCACGAAAATCTTTGTTCTAATTTTTCTACTACCCATACATTTGCAGTACCTAAAACAGCACTATACATTAAATACATCCCAAATTTTTGCAACTCATCTTTGAAACTTGTTATTTCGTTTCCTCTAATCCAACCACTACCTTGGTCAAATAAATATATAATTAGAGCTATAATAAATATTGGTGATATATATTTTATAATTCGCGACATAAAAATTAATTTAAAATGTAATGCTTCTTTCTTGATTATCGATTTTGTCGAACTTATTTCTTAAAATTTTATTTCAAAAGTAAGATTTGTTTCGACAACTTCAAACTTTGATGCATCAAATTGTGGTGGCCCAAACGATTCTGGATTATTTGAACTACCATAGTCCTCAATAGGCATAAAACCATCAAAGTCCATTTTTTTATTGTCATTTGCATCATGATAACAAGTAATTGCGTATTCTCCTTTTGGAATCTTAGTAAAAAGAACTTCCGCTTTGTTGTCTTTTAATTCAGCTTCCGCTTTTTGAAAAGGGATTCGTTGCATAAAACTATCTTTTGAATTGTATAATGCGAAATATACCTTGCCTTTATTACTACTTGTGTTGGGTATTGTCACCTCTATTGTAATTCCATCTTCTGAAGTTACCCGATTTGTTTTTGATTCTTGAGCATTTAGTAAAAAACTCAAAATACTTATTAATAATGTAATGATAATACGTGTCATAATTTAAAGATTTAATTAGTTATTTGATTTAAACTCACCCCAAAAGTCCCAACTTATTACAATTTAAACAAAAAAAAATTACTGAACTGTTGAAATGACCTACTCAATTGTAAAAACAATGAGTATTTTGTAACAAATTATGTATTTTTAGGACATATTAACGAATCAACTAAACAAACGTGACAAACGAACTCGAACAAAAATTTGTTAAGGATCTTGGAGCGAATCAGAATATCATTCACAAAGTGTGTAGAGCCTACACTAACAATGCGAGTGATCATAATGATTTGTTTCAAGAAATAAGCATCCAATTATGGAAAGCCTATGACAAATTTAGAGGTGATTCTAAGTTTAGCACATGGATGTATCGTGTTGCGCTTAATACCGCAATATCTCTCTATAGGCGTTCAAAACGAAGCATAAAAACCAGTGAGATCTACGACAATCTTAAAGAACTGGAATATGAAGCCTACGATGATACAACAGAACAACATTTAGCGATGTTATATAAAGCTATTCATACTTTAAACGATGTGGAAAAAGCCTTGGTTTTATTATATTTAGAAGATAAACCTTATAAAGATATTGCCCTGTGTTTGGGAATTAGTGAGGTAAATGCTCGTGTAAAAATGAATAGAACCAAAAATAAATTAAAAGAGATATTAAATCCATAGATATGGAAAATTTAAAAAAATATAAAAAAGTCTGGCAAGAACAAGAGTATAAAGATAACCAGCTAGATTCTAACACGATTACTAAGATGATTCATCGTAGATCATCATCTATCGTAAAATGGTTATTTTATATTAGTATTATTGAGTTTGTCGTACTGACCCTTATTAACATATTTGCGAAAAATGATTGGGAAATGTTAAAAGATATCGGACTATACCACTTTATTGTCGGTATTAGTATCCTCACTTATATTGTGCCTATTATTTTTATTTATTTATTTTACAAAAATTATAAAAGCATTAGTGTAACGAATAACACTAAAGAACTTATTCGGAGCATTTTAAAAACTCGACAAACTGTAAAAAATTATATTCTCACCATTTTAGCCTTGTATGCTTTCGCAATTCTATATGGTTTTAGTATTGCTATACAAGCGCCTGAATACGCTGATATTATTGAAAAATTTGGAGAAAACGGTCAATTAATAGTTTGGGGAATTGTAGTACTTTTTACATTCTTAGCCCTTGGAGTTATTCTCTTGGTTTATTTATTGATTTATGGTATTTTACTCAAGCGTTTAAAAGCAAATTATAAGGAGTTAATAAGTGATTAATACCAATTAGACACCAAAACACCCGATAATTTCTTTATCTTTTTCCGTTTTACTTCACTTAAAATTCTAACCATAGCTACGGTTATGCTTACAATTTGAATATTGTAAAACAAAAAAATATTTTGAAATTATACAGGGTATTTTGAAATTTAATTAATTCTATTGAAAAATCTTAATAAATCAATTGTGCGACACCATCGTCACAAATAACATCAGTCGGCACCGGTTCCAAAGAACAATCGGACATTATACCCCATTTTATATTGAATTCGTGTTCAGCTGTTGTATATTCAGAAACAAGATTTAAAAAATTAGCTACATCAATACCTGATAGCGAATATGCTATATATCCATGAGGACCTCCACAAGCCTTTGCTCCTATTGCAGTATATGTCCAGTCTTCAGCATTTGTACATGCAACACTATTTACAATTTCGACAATGATTTGATATTTTTCGGATAATTCTTGATGATCTGTTTCTTGAGTGCTCGTGTTTTGTTCTGTACAGGCTATGAGTGATAAAGCGAGAATTAAAAATAGATTTATGAGTTTAAACATGTTAAAAGACTTTAATCAACAGATGCAAAAAATATAGAAAGGCTGTGTAAAGAAAAATACATAACTAGCACTGTTTCTTTATTTTAAGTTATGGGAATTTTGGAAATTGTTTAAAATTTGGTTCCCGTTTTTCTAAAAATGCTTTTTTTCCTTCTTGGGCTTCTTCCATCAAATAATACATAAGTGTAGCATCACCGGCAAGTTGCATTAAACCATGTTGTCCGTCTAATTCTGCATTAAGAGAACGTTTGATCATCCGTAATGCCATTGGTGAACGCTTTTGCATAGTTTTACACCAAGCAACAGTCGTGTCTTCTAGATCAACAAGAGGGACAACTTTGTTTACCATTCCCATTTTTTCAGCTTCTTCAGCAGTATATTGCTCACACAAGAACCAAATCTCTCGCGCTTTTTTCTGCCCGACATGACGTGCTAAATAAGAAGAACCAAAACCACCATCAAAGCTCCCTACTTTTGGTCCTGTTTGTCCAAAACGAGCGTTATCACTAGCTATTGTTAAATCGCAAACCACGTGAAGCACGTGACCGCCACCTATAGCATATCCATTTACCATAGCAATAACCGGTTTTGGCAATTCACGCAAACGTTTATGAATATCAAGAACATTTAAACGTGGAACGCCATCTTCTCCTACATAACCTCCAACACCTTTTACATTTTGGTCGCCTCCACTACAAAAAGCTTTATCACCGGCTCCTGTTAAGACAACTACATCAATTGCATTGTCTTCACGACAAATTTCAAGTGCATCTAAAATTTCAAAATTCGTTTTGGGCCTAAATGCATTGTAAACCTCGGGCCTGTTAATGGTTATTTTTGCAATACCTTCAAAATATTCAAATAAAATATCTTCGTATTCTCGTATGGTTTTCCAATCTCTTTTTTGCATAATATAAAGTTGTTTTTGTTTTGCTAATATTTAAATAGTAATCAGTAAAAAAATATTGAGAATAAAGAAAAATATTAATGAGTAGTAATCTTGCAAAAAATTAACATTTACAAATATTAATACGCTTATTTATATCACATATTTCGTTTTATATCCGCAAATTTATTCAAAAAAAATAAAAAATAGTACTTTTGGAACTTAATCCTCACATAATGAAAATATTTTCATCCCTAATTGTGTTTTCTTTAAGTACAACTTTATTCAGTCAAAATATAACTTTTAAAGAATTTGATTCTTTCGAATTAGGCACAACTCGTACGCTTCAAATATATGTTCCTGAATCTTACGAAAAAGATCAAACACGCCTTTATCCCTTAACTATTATTCTTGATGGAGATTATTTATTTGATGTATATACCGGAAATGCAAAACTTTTCGCCTATAAAGATAAAGCACCAGAACAAATAATTGTAGGTGTTTTTCAAAATAAGAACAAAGAACGATATACAGATTGTGCCTATGAAAAATTAACAGGTTTGCCTACTGAAACAAGTAATAAGTTTTATAGGTTTATTCGATCAGAACTCTTGGATTACCTAGAAGCAAACTATCGATTATCACCCTTTAGGACACTTGTTGGCAGTACTTTAACAGCTAATTTCATAAATTACTTTGTAATCGAAAATGCAATAGTGTTCGATGCGTTTATCAATATCAATCCCTATTACAATACAGATATGCCGGTATTCCTGCAGAATAAATTGAGCAATCATCGGGGAGATAAATTGTACTACTATTTAAACTCAGGCAACTACAATAATGAAAAAAAACACAAGCGTATTGAAGAGGTTGCGTATATTATAAGGACTATCGATAATCCGGATATAGTATTCCAATATGACAATTTAAAAAAAACTACAAGAACGGCATCAATAGGACAAGCAATCCCTGTCGCTTTAGCGCATATTTTTGATATTTATTCCGCAATATCACCGAAGGAATTTGCACTTAACATCCAGCAGTTATCGCCACCAGATGCCATTGCATATTTAGAAAATAAATATGTTGAAATTGAATATTTATTTGGAACAAATATGAAAATTCGCGAACGTGATATTTATGCTATCGAGCCCATTATTATCGATCAAGAAGATGGTGAGTATTTAGCCAATTATGGAGAAATGATCAATAAGTTGTATCCTGAATCTCCTTTGAGTGATTATTATATCGGCATGTTTTATGAAAAAATTGGACGCTATAATCAAGCTTTAAATAATTATAAAAATGGATATGCTAAAATTGACCAAAATAGTAATAATGCCGAAGCATTTTATAAAAATATTGAGCGTGTATTAGACCGAAAAGATGAAATAGTACAGGAGGAAGTATTGGAGAAAGAAGAAAGAGAGGCAGAAAAAGAACAAAGGAAATTGGAGAAAGAAACAGAGAAAGAACAATGGGAAGCAAGGAAAAATGAGGAAAAAGAACAACGAAATTTAGAAAAAGAATCAGAGAAAGAACAGTGGGCAGAAAATAAAAAAGAGGAAAAAGAAAAGAGGGAAACTGATAATAAAACAAAACAAAAAGAATGGGAAGCAAGAAAAAAAGCCGAAAAGGAAATGAGGGAGAAATATCGTAAAAAAGACGACTGATCAAAAAAGATTAAGTTTACCTAAGGATTTTAACTTCCAAACTAAACCACTCCTATGAATTAGAAGTCCATAGTTTGGTTTTGCAGACTGAAAGTCTGCTTCGTGAAATTCTCATAGTAATGAATTCGTGTTAATTTGTGTAATTCGTATAAAAAAATTTAGAAACTAAAGCGAGATGCACTAAAGTGCATATTTTAACTACATTTGAGACCAATAAATTTGTTAACTTTGTTGCCAATTAAATAGAGTCACAACACTATGAAGCAAAACATAATCCGTTTACTTTTTTTATTATTTTCTATTAGCCTTTTTGCTCAAGAATACCAGTTTAAAACAATAATCGATATAGAAACTTCTGAAGTTAAAAGTCAAGGTTATACCGGAACCTGCTGGAGCTTTGCAACTTCTTCATTTTTAGAATCTGAAATTTTCCGCATCACCGGGAAACAAGTTGATGTTTCCGAAATGTTTCTTGTAAGAAATACTTATGACCAAAAGGCATGGAATTACGTAATGCGACAAGGAAAAACTCAATTAAGCGAAGGCGGTTTAGCGCACGATGTAATCAATGCAGTAGCTGATTTTGGTATTGCTCCTCAAATTGCTTTCACTGACATCTATGGAAACGGAACAACTTATAACCACAATGATGTTATACCCAAAATTAAGAAAATACTAGATGCTTATATTAAAAATGATATAAACTCCGAATATCCGAATTGGAAGGAGGAAATCACACCAATTTTAGACAAACAAATAGGTAAAAATATTTCTAAATTTCAATATGAGAATGAATATTTTACACCCTATTCGTTTAGAGAGCATTTAAAAATTATTCCAGAAAATTATGTAAGTATTACCTCATTTTTGCATGAAAAATACTTTTCAAGTTTTGTACTAAATATTCCAGACAACTTTTCAAATGGCAATTTTTATAATGTACCACTCGACATGCTTGTAAATATCACTACTGCTTCACTAAAAAAAGGCTATAGCATTTCTTTAGATGTTGATGTTTCTGAAAAAACATTTTATACAAAAAAAGGAATTGCAATTTTACCACAAGAAAGTGTAATTAAAGATAAAGGGTTTTTTATAATCCCAACCGAAATAGAAGTTACCGCAAAAATGCGCCAGACAGAATTTGAAAATTTTAATACTACTGACGATCATTTAATGCATATAACAGGCTTAGTGCAAGATCAAAATGGAAATAGTTACTACAAGGTAAAAAACTCTTGGGGCGGGAATAGTAAACGTATTGGAAATAATGGATTTATCTACATGTCCATCCCTTATTTTAAATTGAAAACAATTTCTATATTACTTCACAAAGATGCATTGGATAAAGAAATAAAAAAAACACTTAATTTATAGTATTGTACGCAATTGTTGACATAGAGACT
This sequence comes from Lutibacter sp., assembly GCA_030599055.1. Classification (GTDB taxonomy): domain Bacteria; phylum Bacteroidota; class Bacteroidia; order Flavobacteriales; family Flavobacteriaceae; genus DQTL01. Next base: position 4,079 of record JAUVOS010000051.1, on the reverse strand, counting down.
ACCGGAGGAAAATACAATGAAGAACGTATAACCGAGATTGCTATTTATCGTTATGACGGTCATAATATTGTCGATAAATTTGCTAGTCTGGTTAATCCTGAGAAAAAAATTCAACATTTTGTTGTCAGACTAACCGGCATAACTGATGCTATGGTAGCCCGTGCACCAAAATTTCATGAGTTGGCAAAACGAATTGTTGAAATTACAGATGGGTGTATTTTAGTAGCGCACAATGCAGATTTTGATTATCGTGTGATACGACAGGAATTCAAAAATTTGGCGTATAATTATGAACGGAATACACTATGCACCGTTCAATTAAGCAAAAAACTAATTCCTGAGCTTCCTTCTTATAGCTTAGGGAAATTATGTAAAACTATTGGCATCCCTGTTGCAAATAGACATCGTGCAGATGGTGATGCATTTGCTACTGTAAATCTACTAGAATTACTACTACAAAAAGACCAAGCAAAAGAGATTATTGCTCAAAGCATCAAAGATTTTTCTGAAGTACTTAAAAAAGAAAAATTAAGCAATGCCATTAATGGTATTCCTGTTGCGACGGGTGTTTTTTATCTTCATCAACAAAATGGCCGTATTATGTATATTGGTAAAGGCAAAAATATGCGTAGTAAAATTAGCCAACTTCTTGCCAAAAAATCTAAAAAAATAAAAACGATACAAAACAAACTGGCAAATGTTAGTTTTGATATTTCGGGAACCTATATTATGGCTCGTTTAATTTTCAACCAAAAAGTAGCCCTACATAAACCACGATATAACAGTAATTATTACCACTTGTCCAGACCTGTGAAATTTGAACATCCAGACATACTTGTAATAAGTGAAGGACGTAAAACCGGAGAAAAAGCTGTAATTTTGATAGTTGAAGGAAAACTTCAAGGTTTTGCATTTACTAATTTAGAGCATCAAATTACAGATAAATCCATACTTTACAATTTAATGACTCCTTTAGCAGATAGTTTAGACAATCGATTTATTGTACAATCGAGTATTGAAAAAAATAGGGTAAACAAAATAATTAAGCTTTAAACAAGGTGATCGATAAGAAACAAGACTGGAAAAAAAAAGCACATGACATCATTTACGAGGCGGATACACCGGCAGGTAAATTGTTTGATATCATATTGCTCTTCCTCATTTTAGCGAGTATCGTTCTTGTTATGCTTGAAAGCGTTGATAGCTTAAATGCAAAATATCATACTTTTTTTGATTATGCTGAATGGGTAATTACTATCTTGTTTACATTGGAGTATTTCATGAGAATAATTTCAATAAAAAAACCCAAATCCTATATTTTTAGTTTTTTTGGGATTATTGATTTTCTCTCTACAATTCCAAAATATCTATCGTTACTTTTTGTAGGAGCACACGCACTAGTTGCTCTGCGTGCTCTACGCCTCTTACGTGTATTTAGGGTATTGAAATTAGCCCGATTTGTCAACGAATCAGAAAATCTTATTAAAGCACTTAAAGCTAGTCGTGCAAAAATTTTGGTTTTCTTAATGGCAGTCATAAGTATTGCGGTAATCTTAGGTAGTTTAATGTACTTAATAGAAGCCAATCAAGACAGTGGATTTGACAGTATTCCAAGAGCGGTTTATTGGGCAATTGTAACTTTAACCACAGTAGGATATGGAGATATTGCACCTGTTACTCCATTTGGACAATTTATCGCTTCAATTATTATGATTTTAGGTTATTCAATAATTGCCATACCTACCGGTATCGTTTCTGTAGCCTTTAGCAAACAAGATAAAGTGCATACAAATACGCAATCTTGCCCCTATTGTAGTACCTCAAATCATCATGATGATGCTAAGCATTGCTATCAATGTGGTGAGTTATTGAATTGATTTTGATATGTTTTACGCGATGCGCCTTACGCGCTACGCTTTGAGCACAGGTTAGAGAAGTGAGTTTTTTAATAATAATATAAATTACTTAGAATGCGAATTGCGTATAGCGAAAAGCCTTAAGCCTTTAAATGAACTACCTCATCACCATACTTGGTCCCACGGCAATTGGAAAAACAAGCCTGAGCATTGCTGTTGCCAAACATTTTGGTTGTGAAATAATCTCTTGTGATTCTCGACAGTTTTATAAAGAAATGCAAATTGGGACAGCTGTTCCCAGCAATGATGAACTCCTCCAAATTCCACATCATTTTATACAGAATCGTAGCATTCATGATACGTATAGTGTGGGACAGTTTGAAAAAGACGCACTTGACTTACTCAAAAAACTTTTTATAAAAAACAATATCGTAGTTATGGTCGGTGGTAGCGGTTTGTATATAGACGCGGTGTTAAAAGGCTTGGATTATTTCCCTAAGATCTCTCCAGACATTAGAACTGAACTCAATCAACGTGTTGAGGATGAGGGTTTGGAAAGCTTACAAACACAACTAAAAAAACTCGATCCTGAAACCTACAAAAGCATTGATATTCAAAATCCACATCGTGTCATACGAGCTTTAGAAGTCTGCTTGGGAACCCAAAAAAAATATTCATACTATAAAAACAAACCTAAAACAGCCCGTGATTTTACACCTATTAAAATTGGTTTGGATGCTGATCGTAAAATTATTTATAACCGTATTGAGCAACGTGTAGATTTGATGCTTAAAGAAAGTTTGTTAGAGGAAACAAAAGCATTGTTTCCGTATAAAGACTTGAATGCACTTCAAACGGTTGGTTATAGAGAACTTTTCTCCTATTTTGATGGTGCTTATTCTTTAGATTTTGCCATTTCTGAAATCAAGAAAAATACAAGACGCTTTGCCAAACGACAAAATACTTGGTTTAAAAAAGATAAAAAAATTCATTGGTTTGATTATAAAACGAAAGTTAAAGAAATTATCAATGTTATTAAAGAGATTATAGAGGAGTCAAATTATAATTAATATAAGCTTTACAACATTAAAATTTTTAAAAAAATGCTAGATAAAAGTATATTGAAATATGAAATATTAAAATAATAATACAATGAAACTAAAAACATTTTTATCAATTACATCATTTTTCTTTTTTGTAGTATCAATAATCCATTTATTAAGAGTTTTGCTACATTGGAATTTTACCATCGGCAACTATTCTCTGCCCTATTGGATGAGTGTAGCTGCTTTTATAGCTACGATGTTTCTATCCATAATGGCTTTTCGTTTTAGAAAAAATCTAACTTAGAAATTTAGCTAAGACATTGGACTTTTGAAGTGTTTCAATCCATTCTTTTTCGGGGATGCTGTCTATTGTTATACCACCACCTACGTATAACATTGCATAGGTTTTATATAGTTGCATACAACGAAGATTAACATATAAATCTGTTTGGTTATCAAGATTTATTTCCCCTAAAAAACCAGTATAGTAATCACGTTTATAGCCTTCTTTTTTTAGAATAAAATCTTTAGCAACAATGCGTGGCGTACCACAAACCGCTGGTGTTGGATGTATTCTATAAATTAAATCTTTTAGAAGAATTCCATCAGATAAAATACCCTTAATATCCGTTCGGATATGCGCCAAATGTCCGGCAAAATAGGTATAAGGTTTTGAAATATCTATATGATGTGAGACAGGAATTAATTGGTCTGTAATAAAATCAATCACCCATTGTTGCTCCTGTTTTTCTTTTTTATTCCATACAATTGTATCGCTTTTTAACTGTGTCCCTGCCAATGCCATGGTGCTATAAGAATCTCCCTGAACAAACAACATTCTTTCTGGAGTAGCTCCCATCCATAAGCCAACTTTGGGATGATTCCAAATATATACCATCGCGTTTGGATATTCATTGAGCAAATTCTCATAAATTAATCCGATTTGTCTTCTGTCGTAGGTCTTTTCAATCTTACGAGAAATTACTATTTTTTCAGCCTTTCCATCTCGTATATACGCAATGGCATCATCAACTAATTCTATATGTTTCTTTTTATCTGAATCCTTAGATTGAATTTTATGTTTTTTAGAAAATCTTTCTTTTTTAGGATATTTAAAGATCTCTTTTTCAGATTGTGAACTTGGAAAAAAAACAGCCTCTCTATCTCTTTCAAAAGG
>JAUVOS010000181.1 GCA_030599055.1 Lutibacter sp. | reverse complement strand
GCTGTTCAAAGAACAGAAAACATATTCAACACGACACAAGAAATCCTCCATTTAGCCCAAGAAAAGAATTTAAGCTCACACCAAGCTGCATTTAATTTGGCTCAGAAACGGATTGATGATAGAAAAGCTGAGTTGTAAGTTGTGAACTATAAGCTTTTGAGTCGTAGGCTGAGCAAGTAAACCTCAAGCTGATAAGTATATGCCATGCCCATAATACAGAGGAATAATAAGCTTATAAAAAATTATATGACACAATTAACGAACAAAGTAAAGTAAAATATTATATTTGTCCTCTTAAAAATAGGTTCTTTTAATGATCAATCGCAGACATATACGCATCAAAGTAATGCAATCGGCTTATGCTGTTTTGCTATCCCAAAACGACAAGTTAGACACGCAAGAGCGCTATCTGAATGAAAGTATAGAACGATTACACGAGTTGTACCTCTTAGATTTACAATTATTAATAGAACTTCTTGAGAAAGCAATGCTTCTCGAAAAAGCATCTAAAGAAAAATATTTACCATCAAATTCCTCTTTGGAAATCAGTCCAAATTTTGCAAATAATCGGGTTTTACGTCAACTTAGAAAAGGTATTTTATTAAAAGATTATCCCGTTGAAAAAAACAAACCTAATTGGCAAAATCATAAAGAATTAGTGGACATAATTTGGAAAAAAATTCAAAAGAATAAAGAATTTATTGAATATATGGATTTAGCCCAGCCGGATTATTATGCCGATAAAAAAGTTGTGTTATTTATTTACAAAAAGATTATTGCACCTAATGAAAAATTAGCTGCATTTTATGAAGATGAAGTAATTAGTTGGGTAGATGACATTCCATTTGTAAATACTTGGATAGTTCAAAATTTAAATAAACTCAAAGCAACGACTCCTTTTACACCTGATGATCTGTACAAAGATTTGGAGGACAAAGTATTCGCTTTGGAATTATTTCGTAAATCAATTCTAAATTTCAGTAAATATGAAAAAGATATTGATGAAATTACTCCAAATTGGGATACTGACCGTATTATAAAAATTGATAAGCTTCTCATTGTAATGGGTATTACAGAATTTTTCCACTTTGCTTCAATCCCTACTAAAGTTAGTATTAATGAGTACATAGAAATAGCGAAAGATTACGCCACTCCAAAAAGTAGTTTTTTTATCAATGGAGTATTAGATAAACTACTCGTCGGTTACAATAATAATAAAAGTATTCATAAAAGTGGGAGAGGTTTACTTTAGTATCAATATTTTACTAAATTTGCAGGCATCTATTTAAAATCTTATTTAAAAATGAAAAAACTAACTATTATACTATTTGTAATTTTAAGCATCAGCATCTTTTCATGCAAACAGAATGCGTCTAACAAAGTAAATGATAAAAACTTAACCAAAGCACAAGAAAGAGACAGCAAAAAAGCAAAAGGTTTAGCAGAAATAACTTTTGTCTCAAAAGATTTTGATTTTGGAACAATTAAACAAGGTGAGAAAGCAGATGCTTTGTTTGAATTTACAAATACAGGAGAAAGCGATTTAATTATCACAAAAGCAAAATCATCTTGTGGTTGTACTGTGCCCGAATGGCCTAAAGACAAACTTATAAAACCAGGAGAAAAAGGAGAGATCAAAGCTGTATTTGATTCAAAAAGTAGACGAAACAAACAAAATAAATCCATTACTTTAACGACAAATACCCTAAAAGGTATAGAAGTAATATATGTCAAAGGTTTTGTAACACCAGATCCTAACGACACAAAATACAACGAAAACTTAAAAAAAGGGATAAAAGAAATTCCAAAACTAAAATAATAACACTAAAACATAATAATTATGGATCAAATTCTAGGAAGTGGCATGTTACCCTTTTTACTACTTTTTGTAGTACTTTATTTATTTATGATACGTCCACAATTGAAGCGTCAAAAAATGGAACGTAAATTTCAGGCAGAAATAAAAAAAGGATCAAAGGTTGTAATGACCAGCGGAATTCATGGTAAAATTGTCGATACTAATGACACAGAAGGTACCGTTACCGTTGAAACGCAAGCTGGACGTATAAAATTTGAAAAGTCCTCAATTTCTATGGAAATGAGTAAACGTTTTCTAAAAGAAACAGAAATCACAAAGAAATAAAAAGCAACAATTTAAAAAAAGTGGGCAGTTTTGCTCACTTTTTTTTTGAAATATTTTTCACTATTTTTGTAAAGAAAGTGAAATTATGAATGCTAAAAAGAATATTGAAAGAATTCGAACTAATCCAAAAATAAAAGTGTTTTTGGTATTGCTATTTCTATCAGCTGTATATTGGTTTTTTACGAGCCTATCAGAGAAATATATTTACCAGACTACCTATACTATCAATTACACGAATATTCCAGAAAATTTACTTTTTCAAAATACGCCTTCAAATCAAATTCAAGTCCAAATAGAAGCGACCGGATTTGAAATACTCAGTCATAAATTACGTACAAAAAGTCTGTCATTTGATCTATCAGAATTTAAAACATTCAAAAAATATTCTTATTATTATTTGCCTAATAAACAAATACATAGTATTCAAAAACAGATAAAAAAAACACAGCTTATACATTTTAATCAAGATAGTCTTATCGTCTTTTTAGGGAATCTTAAAACAAAAAGGGTTCCTATAATCTCACAAGTACAATTAAGCTATAAATCGGGTTATAAACTTACCACAAAATTGCTGATTGTTCCTGACAGTTTAACTATTAAAGGTCCGGAAAAATATATAAACAATATCAACTCTATTCAAACGAGCACACAAGAATTAACTGACATTAATCAAGATTTTACTATAACGACACCTCTTTTACTGCCCCAAAAAGAGCTTGACAAACTTTCATTTGATGTAACAGAAGTCAAATTAATTGGAGAAGTTTCCAAATTTACGGAAGGTACATTGGAGTTGGACATCCATCTCCCTCAAATCCCGGAAAATGTACACATGGAATTATTTCCAAAAATAGCTACTATCAAATATGAAGTTACTTTTGACAATTATCAAAAAATAGACAGCACCAGTTTTCATCTTACTTGTAAGTATCCGACTGAAAACTCTCGTAGTAAAAAGAAATTGGAATTATTCTTGTCTGATAAACCCGATTTCATCAAAGAATATACTATCAAACCCCAAGAAGTAACTTATTTAATTCGGCATCTTAAATCAAAAGAGAACCTGAATTCTCCCACAAATTAACACGAAAAACACTTAATATTATGATGGTCGTAGGTTTAACAGGAGGCATAGGGAGCGGTAAAACAAGTGTGTTACAGCTATTTATAAATAAAGGAATACCCGTATATATCGCTGACCTTGAAGCTAAAAAATTGATGCAAACCAATCCAAAACTTATCCGTGAAATACAATCAGTTTTTGGAACAAAAGCATATATTAAAAATAAATTGAATCGGTCTTATTTGTCAAAGCAAGTTTTTGGTAATTCAAAAAAATTAAATCAGTTAAATACAATTGTGCATCCTGCCGTACATCTTGATTTTTTAGCATTTAAAAAACGCCAAAAAGCACCCTATTTAATCTATGAAAATGCTATTCTATTTGAAAACGGAAGTGATTCTTTATGCAATTATATAATAACGGTTACTGCACCCGAAGCAACCCGAATTAAAAGAGTTGTACAAAGAGATCATGTTTCACCAAAACAAGTAAAAGATCGCATTCAACATCAATGGGATGACAAACTTAAAGTTGAAAAATCAGATTTTGTAATCGAAAATATCGATTGGGAAACTACTGAGAAACTAGTCGATAATTTGCATCAAAAGTTGTTAAAAATAAGCTTTGAGCTGTAGCCTTTAGTTTTGCGGTTTGCAATATGCTTTGCGCTTTACGTGGTTTGCAATATGCTTTACGCTTTGCACTTTGCGTACTGCGTATTGCGTATTGCTTACCGCGTACCGCGTACCGCGTACTGCGTTTTGCGTTTTGTATTCATCATTTTACAATTATCTTAATTTATCGTTAATAGCATGATTTTTGTGTTAAATTTATTCAAATCTTATAAAATAATAGAATTTATTAGCCTACTTTTGAACAATGCGTAAATCGACATTTTTATTGATTATTGCCGTTATGAGTATTGCTCTCATTGGGATTATCGTTGTCCAAATATTTTGGATACGTAATTCGACGCAAATACGTGAAAAACAATTTTCTAGTGATGTACACGCATCCCTTCAAACTGTTTCTAAAAATATTCAGAATAAAGAACTCAAGTATTTTTTAAACAAGTTTAGCGGACTTACAAAAGACAGGAATTTAGCAACTGAAGCCGGTATTTCTAAAATAATTTATCAGCAAATTGATACTGCTAGCAACGAAAAATTTACCTATGCACGCACCATACTTGAACAAAAATATAAAGTTCCAACTGATTTTTTTAACAATGATAGCGTAACACTCAAAAGAACATTTAGCAAAGAGGATATATTTAGAAGCACACACTACATTGGTGACAAGGACATTAAAGCGCTAACCCCTGAAGAACATACTATTCGCTTTAGCGAACTAACAGCTCTTGACAAAGAGTATTTTAAAGATGCACTCTATGAGGAAATAAAAAAATCACCTATAAATACAAGAATTAACAGCAATGAATTAAAAGAAAAGTTAAGTCGTCAATTCAAAAATAGAGGGATAGAAACCTCCTTTAAATTTGCCATTTATGACAATAATATGCTTACCTCTGTTAAGTCAGGATATTTTAAAATTAAAAAAGGTAAAAGTTATTATACAACTTTGTTTTCTGATGAAAATGGAAAAGGGAACTATCATCTTTATGTAAATTTTCCAAAAAAACAAAACTATATATTATCAAGTATATCAAAGAATTTAATACTATCGATGGTCTTTATCGCTACAATTATTGGCGTTTTTGCAATGACCTTATACCAACTAAACAAACAGAAAAAATTAGCTGCAATTAAAACTGATTTTATCAATAACATGACCCATGAGTT
>JAUVOS010000038.1 GCA_030599055.1 Lutibacter sp. | reverse complement strand
TACCTTCACTTCCTTTAATAATATCTAATACCTTGGGACCTGTAGCAGTTGCAGGATAATTTTTTGTGATTATTGTGCCGGTCGGACTTATCATTTCAACACCTAAAACCAAATCTCCGGCATCACCGTAATAAGAGGATTGTTGTCCGGAACCGAGAGTTACAAACCAACCACCAACCGTTGAGTATTCAAAAGATTGTGGAAAATGACCACAAGTATAATTTTGTTTGGCTCCAAAATTTTTCATTGCATTGTTTAGAAGCTTTTCAAACTCAGGACCTAAAATCCCGGCTTCAACGGTTGCCGTTTGATTTATTTCATTGAATTTTACAATTTTATTCAAATGTGTTGTCAAAACAAGTGTTACACCTCCTTTTTCAGGATAAAAACCAAAATTCACAGACGAACCTCCGCCGTAAACATAAATAGGAATCTTTTCTTGGTTACAGTATTTTATTAGTTCTGAGATTTCTAATTTTGTACGTGGATGGATGACTAGATCTGTGATTTTATTTACGATTTCCATACGTAATTTCATGGCTTCTTCTATCGTTTTCCCTGTTGAAAACTTAAGACGATCATATTCTTGTGAGGAAATATTATCAGCACCACAGATGCTGATGAATTTTTTTATTTGGTCAGATTGAATAGCAGTTTTTCGATCCAGTTTAACGATTTCGTTCCCTGTAGTTTCTTTTTCTTTAAAATCTTTATTGGTTAGTTTGAATTTTTTTTTTATTTCATCAAAAAATTGAGCATTGGGATGTTTAAATCCAATGGGGTCTCCATATTTAAATATCGATCGAAAAGAACCTTTTTTAGGGGCTTTATCTATCCATTTCGGTGTAAAATTGCTTTTGGTTGTCATATGTCAATATCTCATTTAATCGTTTAAGGATTATCATTTACTCCGGTATTTTTAATATTTTTTCTATGTTATCAATTTCCAATTCCATCTTTTTATGATCCCAAGATAACTCTTTTGCCGCTAGTTTGGCAACTTTCTCAAGTGTTTCTTTTCCGGGATGCCCTAATTGTGCTATACCTGTTCTGCGTAACAGGATATCTGATAAAGAAAGAGCCATCTCATTTTTAATTGCAAAAAGTACCTGAGCTAAGTTTTCACCATCCGGATTTAAAGGTTTTAATAAGTATTCGTTGTTATTTGCAATCGTAAAAATAGCATCAATTTCAGTTCCATAACTTTGAGCGAGATATTCTATTTGATTAGCTGGAAAATTTTTGTATTGATTTTTTTTAATTTTGATAAAATCATCAAAATTCTCAATATTTGATGTTGTTAAATAAGTGTCTTTTGATATTGATTTGTGTTTGGAAAATCTCAAAATCCGTTGTACCTTGTTTATTGCCTTTTTTGCTAACATTCTACTGGTCGTAAATTTGCCTCCTTCTACGGTAATCAAACCTTTGATTCCATTTTTCTTTTCTCCTGTTATCTCATATTTTCTTGATGTGTTGTAAACATCTTCTGTTTGATCTTCTACCAAGGGACGTAAGCCACCATAGGCGTGCAAAATATCTTTGTATGCAATTTTCTCTTGATTTCCAAAAGATTCGTTAACATCAATTAGAAGTTCCATAATAGCATCTTTAGTTACGTGATACGCGTCGGGGTTGCCAATATATTCTTTGTCGGTTGTTCCAATTAGTGTATGATTTCTATAAGGAACTAAAAAGAAATGTTTTCCTTTGGCAGTCGCTCCGGTAAAGATGTGGTTGTTAACTATTTTTTTTGTGATAAAATGAATTCCTTCTGATCGTCTTAAAATTTGGTTATCAATATTCTCCTTGGCTTTATTTAATATAATATCTGCCCATGGACCTGCACAATTTATGACTAGTTTTGCTTTTATATCATAGCTTTTTCCAGAGAGTTTGTCCTTTACTTTTACTCCTTTTACCGTTTTAAATTTTCTGCTATTTTCTACGATAAATCCTTCGACTTCAGTATAATTAGCGACTTCTGCTCCATATTTTACGGCAGATTTGATAAATGCAAGTGTTAGCCTTTCAGGAGAATGGCTAATACAATCGTAATACATTTGCGCGCCGACCAAATCTTTATTTATTGCTTTCGGAACAAGTTTTAAAACAGCTGGGGCAGAAAGACTTTTGTGGGAAGGCATCTTTTTGTTTTTGTCCCAAAGTCGGTTTTTATCAAATGCAAAAAGTTCATATAATAGCATCCCAATTTTTATTGTAGAACTTGAGGTTTTGTCACGTTTGTATATTGAATAAATAAAAGGTATTGGGTGAATAAAATTAGGCGCAATATTGCTGAGTATTCTTCTTTCTCTTAAGGATTCTCTGACCAAAGCAAATTCCATCGTTGATAGATAACGAAGTCCACCATGGATCATTTTAGAAGTAGCGGAAGAGGTTGCTGAACTAAAATCTGATTTTTCTACCAAGGCAACTGATATGCCTCTTGAAGCAGCTTCGTAGGCAACAGTAGCTCCTGTGATTCCACCACCAATTACGATTAAATCAAACTCCTTACCTTTATAATTTTCAATAAATCGTTTCATTTTGTTTGCGTGTTTTTGTATTCCTTTTTCCATATTATCAAACTTGTTTGCATGATTTGTTTTATAATTTCTTTAATTTTCTTTTTATCCTTGATAATTGAGTTTTTTAAATTGCTATAAAAAGCTAAGGATAGTTCTTTCGTTTTCTTATTCGAAAAATACACGGAAGACTCTCTGTGATAAATTTCTGACATATCGTTATAGAGCATTTTTGCAATGGAATTTTCACTATTTTTAATTAATAATAACTGCAATTCCCAATCAAAATAGGCGAACTCTTCATTGGTTGCTGTAATTTTAGGAGGATTGTCAAGAATTTCTAGTATTTCTTTTTCTTTTAGTTGAATTGATTTTAAGCCTAATGTAGGCAGAATAAGTACTCGAAACTCCAACCAATCTTTAATTAAATCCTTTGATGAAAACGTAGCATTTTTAATTAAAGATTTAATGATTCCTAAACCTCCATTATTAAGATAGTCGTTGATAATTGTCGGTCTGCCGTGCTTAATTTGAATCCATCCATCTCTAGATAAACCTTGTAACACCTCGCGTAAAGTGGGCCTTGTAATCCCCAAGAAATCTGCTAATTCGCGTTCAGGCATTAGCTTATCACCAATTTTCCATTGCCCTTCGATTATGGCTTTAATTATTTTTTTTTCAGCAAACTGTGCAGGCTTTATAAATTTTCCTTGTTTTTTCATAAAGTAATATAGGTAAGAGGTCAGACCACAAAGTTATAGATAATATTTCAAAAGACAATGATAATTAGTGATTTAAATAAAATCTTAGATCGAACTGAGTCCATCAATGCACAATGCACATATTATCTATTTTGATGATTATAAGTATCCTTTACTTTGTTTTATTGTCTGCTTATTAAATTCCAACTATCAAATCACAAATTCCAAATAAATCACAAAAGTTAAAATACAGAAAAACAAACTACTCAGATGAATTTTGTGAGTTTATGCTATTCTAATATAGAGTGACTATTAAAACTTTGGGTATTGTAATTTATTTGTTATTTGATTATTGTCATTTGTTTTTTTACCTTTTTGTAATAATAAAGAAAGTGAATATTGGCGCATTCGGAATAGCAGTAATTCAAAGGATACAAGAGGTTAAATTAGGCTTTATACAAAAAAATAAATAGGAAAAAACCTATAAATAATCCTGTTTTATCCTGATAGAAACCACAACATCTTGCAATACTTTTGTTGTGTAATTAATAAAACATAAACTAACTAACATGAAAACTGCAATTCTATTTTTATTATTTTCTTTATTGAGTTTACAAGGAGTCTATTCGCAAGTGAGTACTTTTAAAGCAAATACGTTAGAAAATGAAACAACTATTACGCTCTATCCAAATCCGGCGCAAGATGTCTTATATATTAAATCAAATCAAACAATAGATTTAGTAAAGTTGTTTAACCAGCGAGGAGAAGTGGTTTTTCAATCGATTCCCGAAGACAACCAAATAGCCTTGACATGCATACAATCTGGATTCTATTTATTTTGTGCCTATATAAATGGTGTGAAAGTTAAGAAAGGTATTCTTAAGAAAGTGTAAATCTATAAAGGATTTTTTGCTGATACTCAACCACTTTTTAATTCTTAATAATCGTACCAGATAGAGGAAGAAATAATCCTACATTTGCTGTATGAAAATCACCAATACACTTAAGGGTTATATGCTGGCCTTAGTTTCAGTAATTGCAGTGTCTAATGTATATATATTTAGCAAAGCAGCTTTATTAGAAATCAGCCTTCCGCAGTTTGGAACTTATTGGTTTTTCTTTGGTCTGATTTGGGTGATGCTGTTCGCATGGTATCGAAAATCATTTAAAGCAATTAAGGAATTAAGACCAAAGAATTATTTGATTTTATTAGTTCTAGGTATAATTGAGGTATTGAGTACTTATTTTTTCTTTAAGGCAATTTACACAATTTCTAATCCAACAATCGTATCTTTTATTGGAAACATAGGTCCCGCATTTATTATTACTTTAAGCTTTTTTATTCTCAAAGAACGATTTAATAAACTAGAATTATTTGGAATGATTATGGCGCTTGCAGGTGCTTTTATTATTAGTTATAAAGGAAATTCAGGAATAGACGATATGTTTATCGATGGGGCGCAATATGTGTTAATTGGTAGTATTTTTGGTGCGTTCAATGCTGTAATAATCAAAAAAAATATAAGAAGGATTCCCCCGATAATTCTAACACTAAGCAGAACGACTTTTTTATTGTTTTTTTCTTTTTTAGCTTTACTTCTTACAAAAAATGCATTAGCAATACCGATAACAGCCTTAAAAAATATTTTGATCGGTTCATTATTAGGTCCCTTTTTAACGGTAATAGCCGGTTACTTGGCTTTACAATATATTCCGTTGTCTCGTAAAGCAATTTTAGCAAGCACAAAAGGGCTCTTTGTCTTGTTCGGATCGTATTTGTATTTTGGAAATTTTCCTGAAACTATTGCAATTATCGGAGGTATTGTAACAATAATTGGCGTTTTGATGATTGCACTTGGAAAAATTCAGTTACAAAGAGAATTTAAAAATAAAAAATAGTATTAAAAGGTTTCCAAATTAAAAAATGTTCAAAAAAAATAATCAGGTCATTTAATCAGTAGCATTCCTCGTGACCTTACTTCAATGAAAGCTCATTTCAAGAAATTTCTTTATCACCATCTTAAGTAACAAATGTTACAATACATTGACTTATAGACAATAAGACATTACTTCTTAAACGCAAAATGAAATCTGACGTTTTCAAGTTGTAAAATTGGGGTGATTATTAATAAAAAAAGTGATTTTATGCTTTTTAAAACGTGGGTAAAAAGTTTTCATCATTCTTTATATAATTTTTTTATTCCACATAACTTTCACAATCACAGGTAAAAAGCTATTTGAAAAGCTTAAGGATTCTCAATTTATTCAAGAATAGAATAGCTATTTTAATTTTATATTTTTCTTTTTAAAAATATGATAAATATCAAATTTATGCATTTAAACTGTCTGTAAATTTGTATTCTGTTAAGTGATTTAGAAAGATTAATTAGAATAAAATGCGAATCAAAAAAAATAAATTTTTAATTTTATCAATTATGAGAAAATATAGTAAAACGGTACTATTAGTTTTTATCTTCACGTTGCTTTGGTTGGTCTCTTGTAAAGAGAATACTAGTGCGGATGGAGAAAATGCTATTGCCAATAATACTGCAGTTGCAAATAAAACAAAAGCCCAAAAATTAGCAGATGTAGTATTTAAAGAAGGAGCTATAATTAGTGCAGTTAGTGCACCAAAAGTGATTAAAGCAGATGATGTCTATAAATCTTTAAATAAAAACATACTTGCTATAGATATAAGAGGAGCAAAAGATTTTGCTAGCGGACATATAAAAAATGCGGTAAACATAAAAATGAGTGAAGTAGTTGATTATGCACAGGCAACAGGTTTTCCGATGTATGACAAAGTGGTTATGATCTGTTATACAGGACAAACAGCAAGCTTTTCAGCAGCGGTATTACAAATGCTGGGACATGATAATGTTTATGTTTTAGAATGGGGCATGTGTGGTTGGAATAAGAAATTTAGTAAAAAATGGATAACAAACATTTCAGACAAAGGGATTGATAAATTAGTAACTACGCCTTATGAAAAAAATGCCATTTCTGAGTTGCCTCTGATTGTAAATAAAAAAAATACAGGAGAGCAAATATTATATTTGCGTGCACGTGAAATACTTAAAGAAGGTTTTGCAAGCGCTGCCGTAAACTTTAGTTATACAAATGCCAACGCCAAAGCTGACAAAGCTTATGTTGTTTGCTACCAACCGGAAGCAATGTATAAAGAAGGACATATTGATCATGCTGTTTTATACAGTCAAGAAGATTCTTTTAATCTCTCTACAGATCTTTTGACACTTCCAACGGATAAAACAATTATTGTTTATTCAAATAAAGCTTATCAGAGTACTTTTATTACGGTATATTTAAAAATGTTAGGCTACAATGCGAGAACACTTAAATTTGGGGCAAATAGTTTTATGAATTCAAAACTAAAAGACTCAGGTGAAGCTTTTAGCGAAAGAGTTATAAAGAATTATCCTTATGAAACTTCAAAATACATAGAAGTAGTAGGAGAAGTTCAAGAAGGAGGTTGTTAAAAAAAGTTAGAGTTATACTATAAAAAATAAATTAATAAAATCATGTCTGAAAATAACAGTATGAAAAATAAATGGGTTAAGACATTAGTCTATGCAACAGTTACACTATTACCTTGGATAGTGATATTAGTTGTAATGAATGATTTGGAAAAACGTAATGAAGCATCTGATTATATCAAGATTGTCAATTACGAGAAAAAAGAGTACCTAGCACCAGTAGATCATGGTGAGTTTGAAGAACTTCAAAAGGAATTCAAAACACCTATGGAAGTGACAGAAGCTTGTGTGAGTTGTCATAATAAAAGACATTCCGAAATTATGGCTAATGCTCACTGGACTTGGGATAGAGAACGTATAAGAGAAAATGGAGATACAATACGTTCCGGTAAAAAAAATGTAATCAACAATTTTTGTATTGCGACCAATACAAATACATGGAAATGTACAAGTTGCCATATAGGTTTTGGTTATAAAGATAAGGATTACGATTTTTCTGATTATACAAAGGTAGATTGTATGGCATGTCATGATATGACTGGTGCATACGAAAAAGAACCTCTTGGTTCAGGTTTTCCTGTTGATGAAAAACAAGCCTATTCAGATAAAACCTATTTCCCTCCAAATTACAATTATATAGCTGCAAATGTAGGAAATCCTACTACAGAAAATTGTGGAAAGTGTCACTTCTTTGGTGGTGGTGGAGATAATGTAAAACACGGCGATTTATCATCGGACTTAAATCATCCTGATAAAAAAATGGATGTACACATGGATGTTGGAGAAGATGGAAATGATATGACTTGTGTTGATTGTCATAAAACCGAAAATCACGAAATGTTAGGTAAATTATACAGCCTTTCAAGTTCTGATGAAGGACGATTATCGTGCACAGAATGTCATGAAGGAGATGTACATCAAAATAAAATATTAAACCGACACAATAATAGAATTGCTTGTCAGACCTGTCATATACCTGAGTATGCAAAAGGAGTTCCTACAAAAATGGTGTGGGATTGGTCAACATCGGGTAGAGTGAAGGCAGATGGTAAGGCAATTAAAGAATATGATAGTTTAGGGAATGTAACTTATAAATCGGCAAAAGGTTCTTTTGAATGGGCTACCCATGTTAAACCAGAATATGTATGGTTTAATGGAACAGGTGAGAATATGGTGTATGGTGATATTATAAAAGATACAACTCAGGTATTAAAAATTAATGAATTATATGGACACCATGATGATCCTAAAGCGCAGATAATACCCGTAAAAACCCATAGAGGTAGCCAAATATTTGACCCCGTAAATAACATGTTAATTGTTCCTCATGTTTATGGAAAAGATAGTACTGCTTATGGCGTTGGTTTCGATTGGAACTTGGCATCTAAAGTAGGAATGGAAGAAGCAGGTTTACCCTATAGTGGTCAATACTCATTTATTGATACAGAAATGTATTGGCCTTTAAATCACATGGTTTCTCCTATAGAAGATGCATTACAATGTGCTGATTGTCACGCCCGAGAAGGTAGATTAGCGAGTTTAGACGAATTTTACATGCCGGGACGTAATTATAGTAGCCTGCTAGACCTAATAGGAATCTTAGCGATTTTTGGAGCCTTAGGTGGTGTAATAATCCATGGAGGTATCCGATTATTTAAACGTAAATAACAATAGTATAACAATATTTTAAACAAAATTATTTTCTGATGAAAAAAAGAACCTACATATATAGAAGTTTTGAAAGATTTTGGCATTGGACACAATCCCTGTTGATTATACTTCTTGCACTTACAGGATTTGAAATTCATAGTACTTATGCATTATTTGGATATGAAAGAGCTGTAATGATACACGATGTTTTAGCTTGGTCATATATCTTGTTAATTATTTTTACAATATTTTGGCATTTTGCTACTGGTGCTTGGAAACAATATATTCCTACAACAGAACTTGTAAAAGCCCAGTTTCAATATTATATTAGTGGTATTTTTTCCGGAGCAGAGCATCCCACAAGAAAAACCTCTTATAATAAGTTTAATCCAATACAACGATTGACCTATCTTGCCTTTAAAGTCTTGATTATTCCTATAATGGTGGGAACCGGGATAATATACATGTATTATATGTATCCTGAGAGTGTTGTCCATGTTGGGCGATTAGAATTTTTCGCTTTAATTCATACTTTTGGTGCTTTTCTATTAATTGTGTTTTTAATTGTACATCTCTATTTGCTTACGACAAATGATGATCCTGTTGAAAGTTTAGCGGCTATGGTTACAGGCTGGGAAGAAGTAGATGTAGATCCTGATGAAGAACATAAAACACACATGCAATATGCTGTTGATAAGAGTATTGCCGGTTATTATAGATTAGATTTAGATGGTAATTATATCGATGTAAATAGGGCTTGGTTAGACCTGTACAAATGCAGTGATATAAACAAAATCTTGGGACAGCATTATTCAATTACTCGTTCAAAGGAGCATTTAAAAGAGACAGAAGAATTGGTTGCCAGAGTAATGAAAGGAGAATCAATACGAGGTATTCCATCTATTAGAAAATGTTTTGATGGATCTAAAGGAAAGCATATCCTTTCTATAAATCCGACTTATGAGGATGACAAAATAATTGGAGTTGAAGGGTTTGTGATCGATATTTCAGATATATCGGGTGTACAAGAACAAATCTACCATTCTGTGCGTAATAGTGATGCAGGATATTATAGAATTAATTTAGAAGGTTTCTTCGAAGAAGTTAACGATGCTTGGGTAGAACTATATAAGTACAATTCACAAAAACAGGTAATTGGTAAACATTATTCTCTGACTAGAAAAAAGAAAGATGTGCAAGACTTAACGGATACTTTTAACAAGGTTCTTAATGGCGAAAAAGTACCAAGCCAATTAGTGAATAGAAAATGTAAAGATGGAACTTATGGCAAACATATCTTGTCAATTAATGCTGTTTATGAAGATACTAAAATTGTAGGTATGGAAGGTTTTATTCTCGACATAACAAATTTAGATATTAAAAAAGAAAATGCATAAAAACGATTTGTAAAATAATGATTTTCACATAAAAAAGGGCTTCAATTTTGAAGCCCTTTTTTGTGAAAAGAATTAAGATGTTATCACAATTTAGAATATTAACCCGACGGACATAAGACAAAAAGATATAAGACTTTCATTCATAACCAATTACAGCTTAGTTCTATTTCAGTTAATGATCGTCATGTAAATAATAAATAGGATATGCTTAAAAAGCATAAAGCACATACTTCCAACTCCTAACTTATAACTCCTAACTTATGACTTCTAAACTACGAGTGCCCTTTAATCACAAGCCGCATTACCTTAAGGTTCAATTTAAAAAACTGAAAGATTTGATAAATCACGCACCATCGTGTAAATCGTACAAAAGGGCCTGGTTCAGTTGCGTATGACATATTGCTATAAGGTTTTGTTTTTGCTTTACTCTTTATTTTTCCTCTAGTTTCTGTTGACATTTTGATAAGTTTAAAGTCTAAGGTTTAAAGTTTAAAGTTGATTTGTACTTTATAAAGTAATCATTCCAAAATTTAACTTTTCTTATTTTAATTAGTTTGAAATTTTAAGGTTTAAAGTTTTGTCTATTTCATTTAGTCAAAATAATATTTCAAATAAACCCTGGAATTTGTTATTATTAAATGAATTTAAAATTGAGAACTAACAAATAATTCATAATTCTGAATTCATAATTCTTAATTATTTACTCTGGTATTAGCCACCACAAAGGCTTTGCTTTTGCCTTGTATAAAAACATATAATGCATAAATAATTTCATCCAATGTCCTGCAGTTCCTACAACACCAACAGTATCTTTGATACTGCGTCCCCATTTTGGATATTTTTCCCAATCTTGAACAATTGGCCTTACCGTCATAACAGCTGCTTTTCCTTTAAAAAGTCCATATCCGGCTGAAACAATACATGCAGCTCCCATTGTTGCCATTGAGGCTTCATGGGGATGATCTTTTTTTCCAGTTTTTATTTGATGTGCAATATTTTGTGCTACAATTTTACCAATTACACCAGAAGGCATTCCGGTACGTGGTGGAGTAGGAAATATTTTTGTTCCATTCGGACTTGTCATCGGTTTTGACATGGTATGCGGTGGCGCAAAGGCAATTCCGGATGCGTACATATTACTATAATCCCCATTTTGGTAAATTTTTGGCCAATCTCTTGCACTCCATTCTTCATAAGGTTTAGGCGTATAGTCTGCATCTACTTTCATCATGGTGTTTGCAGCAAAAATTTTATCAGATATATCAGATCCGTCTTTTGCAAAAGCTTTTAATCCTACTCCAGCAAATCCGGGAATCAACATAGAGAAGTCAAATTCTTTAGTGTGTTTTTCTCCACGTAGATTCTCGTAATACACTTTACCTGTTTCTAATTTTTGTACGGCTGCACGTTTTATCCAACGTATTCCATATTCTTTTAATATTGATTCTGTAAAAATCTTAGTAGGTGTAACGTAGCCATTTCTTTTTACATAGGCACCACCCATTCCAAAATCACCCAATTCATATTCGTTTGATATCCACCAAATGTCCGCTAAGTGAGATAACTTACGTTTGTGTACTTCAAAAGCAATATTCAATACATATTCAAAAGCAGCACCTTGACAGGTTGCTAGTCCATGACCCGTACCGATAAGAAAGGTTTGTTTTTCGCCATTTTCCATTTTTTTATAAGCCTCTTGTAAGTTTCCCCAGGCGTGTTCAGCATGGTCATAAGTACAAACAGAGTTTGAATGTTCACGAAGACCTTTTGTTGCATCAAAATTTAATTTGGGCCCCGTAGCGTTAACCAAATAGTCATAGGTTACTTTTTCTTCTTCGCCTTCTTGTTCTTTTGATACATATTTGATAGAAACATAACCGGAATCAATTTCAGCATCGCCTTCGGGATGTAAAGAAACACCTAGAGCTTGTTTGTATTCAATTCCAAGCTTTTTGTAGATAGGAGCTAATTTAAATTTTACTTGATCGGGTTTCATCAAGCCAACTCCAACCCAAATATTTGAAGGGACCCATTGAAAATTGCTATTTGGAGATACCATAACCACTTCGTGTTTTTTACCCAAATATTTATTTAAGTAAGAAACAGCAGTATGTCCAGAGATTCCTGCTCCAAGCACTAATACTTTTGCCATAAAAAAATCTTTTAGTTAATATTGGTTTGTTAGTTTTATCACAAAACAAAAGCAAAAAGTAGTTGTTTTGGCTACTGTTTCATGGCAGATAGTTGACATCAGAATTAAACCTGAGTTTAATGTCATTTAATACGATTTATTAAATAAAAAGTAATAATTTTGCTAATGTATTAAAAACAGACCAAAAAACAAAGTAACATAAGCATTTAGAATAAATAATATAGTGGTATATACAATTAACAATTAATAAAATTTAATAAAATGAGTATAATTTTAAGCATACACGCAAGACAAATTTTTGATTCACGAGGAAACCCTACCGTAGAAGTGGATGTAATAACCGAAAATGGTATTTTAGGAAGAGCTGCCGTTCCTTCAGGAGCTTCAACAGGAGAACATGAAGCAGTAGAATTACGTGATGGAGGAGACGATTATATGGGCAAAGGTGTTTTAAAAGCAGTAGCCAATGTCAACGATATTATTGCAGAGGCTATTATCGGATATCCTGTTTTTGAACAAACAGCTATTGATGAAGCAATGATTGCTTTAGATGGTACTCCTAATAAAGCAAAACTAGGAGCCAATGCTATTTTAGGAGTTTCATTAGCTGTTGCAAAAGCGGCTGCTGAAGAACTCGGACAACCTTTATATCGTTATATCGGAGGTGTTAGTGCCAACACATTGCCTGTTCCTATGATGAACATAATCAATGGAGGCTCTCACTCAGATGCGCCGATCGCTTTCCAAGAGTTTATGATAATGCCCGTTAATGCATGTTGCTTTAAAGTAGCCTTAAAAATGGGAACTGAAATTTTTCACAATCTAAAAAAGATTTTAAAAGATAGAGGTTTAAGTACGGCAGTTGGTGATGAAGGAGGTTTTGCTCCTACATTAAAAGGTACCGAAGATGCTTTAGAAACTATTATTAAAGCGATAGAATTAGCTGGCTACAAACCCGGCGAGGAAGTAATGTTAGCTTTAGATGCAGCAGCGTCTGAATTCTACGAAGATGGCAAATATGACTATACTCTTTTTGAAGGAGATAAAGGAGCTGTGAGAAATTCTGAGGAACAAGCTCAATATTTAGCTGATTTATCCAAAAAATATCCTATCATATCTATAGAAGATGGAATGGATGAAAATGATTGGACAGGATGGCAAGCCCTACAAAAATTGATAGGAGATAAAGTACAAAACGTAGGTGATGATCTTTATGTTACAAACGTAGAACGTTTAGCAAAAGGAATTGAGATGAAAGCATCTAACTCAATTTTAATAAAAGTAAATCAAATTGGAACATTGACCGAAACGATTGCAGCTGTTAATATGGCACATAATGCCGGTCATACTTGTGTGATGTCACATCGTTCAGGTGAAACAGAAGACAATACCATCGCAGATTTAGCAGTAGCTTTAAACACAGGTCAAATAAAAACAGGTTCAGCTTCACGTAGTGACCGTATGGCAAAATACAACCAACTACTTCGTATTGAAGAAGAATTGGGTGATACAGCCTACTATCCTAAAATGAAAGCTTTTAAAATTAAGAGATAGTTTTTTATAGAATAATTTTAATCTAATAAAAAGGCTAGAAGTTGGAAGTCGGAAGTTTGAAGTATGTGTACACAAAGCTTCGGACTTCCGACTTCCAACGTCTAACTCTGTTTTTAAATAATGTAAATTTATCTTCCCTCACAAAAATCAGTAGAGCCCAAACTGTAGTTTTATAAAACTATAAGCTAGGTGTTATTTATTAAAAGTTGTTATTTTCACTTGATTTTATCAATTATTTCGTATAACTTTACAACAGATTATATACGACAATATCGTTTAAACGAAACTGCGTATATAATCACGTTGCTAAAGTCCCTCATCAATCTAGGTAAATTATGTTTTAGTTTGTAGCCTTCTAGCTATGAAAATAGGGTTTTATAAATAGCTTATAAGTCAAAAGTTTCTTTGTGTTATGAGTTTATCCTGCGAATAAAAATATTGTTTTTAGTTGATTAAACCGCAACATCATACTCGCGTAAAGCATCATTCAACGAAGTCTTCTTATTCGTACTTTCTTTACGTTTCCCAATTATCAAAGCACAAGGAACATTATAATCTCCTGAAGGGAATTTTTTAGTATAGCTACCCGGAATAACAACACATCTTGCTGGAACAATTCCATTATAGATAACGGGTTCATCACCCGTAACATCAATAATTTTAGTGCTACCGGTTAACACTACATTTGCACCTAATACGGCTTCCTTTTCTACTCGAACACCTTCTACGACAATACAACGCGAACCAATAAAAGCATTATCCTCAATAATAACAGGAGCAGCTTGCAAAGGCTCTAAAACGCCTCCAATACCAACGCCACCACTTAGGTGCACATTTTTACCTATTTGCGCACAACTTCCAACTGTCGCCCAAGTATCTACCATAGTCCCCGAATCAACATAAGCGCCGATATTCACATAGCTCGGCATTAAAATAGTTCCAGAAGCAATATAGGCTCCGTGTCGTGCCACTGCATGTGGAACAACCCGAACTCCTTTTTCTTTATAGCCTTTTTTTAATGGAATCTTATCGTGATAT
>JAUVOS010000146.1 GCA_030599055.1 Lutibacter sp. | reverse complement strand
TCCTTCTTTAAAATCGGAATTTATACAACGGGAAACATAAACTTTGAAAGAGTTTACAATCTTAATCTTTGTTACAATTTTCTTATTCTTATCAGCATAACTATAGATTTTTTTTCAAAAAAAGCTATCTTATCGATTCAATAATTTCTTGCAACATTTTGTTGAAATCAATATCTGATAAACCCATTCGGACAACTACCAAATCTTTTGAAGGAATTATAAATACTCTTTGACCCTGATAGCCGTCCATAAAGTATAAATCATTTGGTATATCTGTATAGGTTTTGTCTTTATCCACCCAAAAATGTGCCCCATAAGTTCCATTTGAACTTTCAGTTGGTTTTTTCACATAGTCAACCCAACTTTCATTAAGTAGTTGTTCACCATTCCAATTGCCTCGATTTAAATAAAGCAAACCCAATTTAGCCCAATCTCTTGTAGTTGCCCATGCGTAAGAAGATGCCACGTAATTCCCTGATAAATCTGTCTCTATAATCATGGATGACATACCAATCTTGTCAAATAATTCTTTTATTGGAAAATCTAAATAGACCTCATGATTAGGAAATTGCTTTCGTAAGTAGGCCGATAATAAATTTGAAGTGCCTGATGAATAATTCCAATGCTTATTAATTTCAAATTCTAAAGGCTTGTGTAATTGCATTTGTGACATATCTTTATCCAAAAACAACATTTTAGTAACATCGCTTATTTTATCGTAGTTTTCCTCCCATTTAAGTCCACTATTCATCTGTAACATCGCTCGCAAGCTAATATTTTTTCTTTCATCATTTTCCCATTCCGGAAATAAATGGGTCGAGTTTAGGTCAATTTTCCCCTGTCTTTCTAGAACGCCAAACAAAGTTGCCAATACGCTTTTTGCCATAGACCAACCCAAAATTTTACTATTTTTATCAAAGCCTTTAATATATTTTTCTGTAATTATTTGATTTTTATAAATCACTAACAAGGAACGTGTTTTTAAACTATCCACTCCTTCTTTGTCAAAAGTATTGGAAACCGCCTGTTGTAATTTCGCATAATCAATACTAAGGAAAATACTATCCTTTTGCTCCTCATTTCCATAGGGAAAAGGAGCTTCGTCTGGACAATTATGGGGTACTGGAGCATAGCTAATATCAGGAACTTCATCGTTTTTTAACAGCAATTTACAGCCAATATCCTCTTGATAAACTGCAGTACGTTTCATCAAACCAAAGACAGAAGAGGTTACTCTTTTTCTAACAGTATCAACTTCATATTTTGCAATATTAATCGGCGAAAAGTTATTGTCAGTTGCTGTGACAAATTCTTGTGTTCTATCAGCTTCAAACATACACGAACACATATTTTTTGCACTATAACCTGAGATAATATTTAATCGTGGGTATTGTAAATAAACAAAACCCACAAGAATTAGTAGTATGGGTAGTAATATCTTAGAAAAACGCTTCATGATAGAATTTGAAATTTAGACAAATGTATGAAAATAATAGCAAGTGATACGATGACTTCAAGTCATCATATCACTTGCTATGTTAACAATACCTATAGATAACACAATCTTTCTTAACCAAATAGTTAATTGTAATACTCACAATATCAGTCATATAAAAATTATTTTACATTTTTTTATCAAAAACATTTGGTCAGTTAAGAATTCTGACATACTTTTGTCAACCAAATGGTTAAACAAAACAGTTAAACAAAACAGTTAAACAATCTAGTTAAATGTCAAATAAAGATACAGAGCATATAATTTTAAACGCTGCAACAGAAGTTTTTCAATCTAAAGGTATGGATGGGGCACGTATGCAAGAAATTGCTGATAAGGCAAATATCAACAAATCAATGCTTCATTATTATTATAGAAGTAAACAAAAATTATTTGAAGCGGTTTTTAAGACAGCTATTTCAATTATGGCTCCCAAATTGACAGAAATAATTGAAAAGGAAGAGCCTTTATTTGATAAAATTAGAAATTTCACAAATAGTTATATCAGCCTTATCAGTAAACATTCTTACATCCCTACATTTATTATACACGAGTTAAACAGAAATCCACAAATTTTAGAAGACACTTTTGTAAAAAAGTTTGGTAATAGTTTTGGCAAAATGAAAACTCAAGTAAATGAAATGGTAGAAAATGGAGAAATACGTCCAATAGAGCCAGAACATTTAATAATGAATGTGGTAGCCATGAGTATATTTCCTTTTGTTGCCAAACCAATTCTTAAAGCTGTTTTACAAAAAGATGAGGCAGCTTATCAAACACTATTAGAGGAACGTAAAACTCATGTTGCTGACTTTGTAATTAATTCAATAAAAATATCTTAATATGTTTACCAAAACTAGTTTGCTTATAAGTTTGGTTTTACTTACCATATCGATACAAGCGCAAGAAACCTTAACCCTAGATGCATGTTATTCTTTGGCTGAGGCAAATTATCCGTTACAAGCTAAAAAGGAATTATTAAACACACAACTTGAGTTAGAACAAGAAGTTTCAGATACTCAAAAGTTGCCTAAGTTTGAATTAGGAGCACAAGCTACCTATCAATCTGACGTAGTTAGTTTGCCTTTTAGTTTACCAAATATGGAAATTGAATCGCCCAACCAAGAACAATGGAAAGCTACTTTTACAGCAAGTCAACTCATTTATAACGGTGGACTTGTCAATTTACAAAAAAACATACAAAAAGCGGAATCAGAAACTAAACACCAAGAGATTGAAGTACAGTTTCATCAATTAAAAAATCAGATTAATCAATTGTATTTTTCGGTTTTATTGATTGATCAAACTGAAGAAGTTTTACAAAAAAATATTGTACAATTACAAGAAAAAATTAAAGAGATTCAAAGCCGAATTAAACATGGAGTAGCTCCAGAAAATGCTACACAATCTTTAGAAGTTAAAGTATTAGAACTACAACAAAAAACAACAGAAATTAATGCGACACGCCAACAATTAATTGACAAATTAGGATTAGTAATTGGAAAAGATATTTCGAGTAATACACAATTTAATGTACCCGAAGTCTTTATAACAACTAACCAAAATACGCGTCCTGAACTTGCTTTATTCGATTTGCAAAAAGAAGTTATCACACAAAATTCCAATTTGTTAAGTAAAAAAAATTATCCTAAAATTTCAGCTTTTGGTACAGGTGGTGTTGGAAACCCAGGTTTAAATATGTTGGATAATTCAACTCAAGAATTTTATATCCTTGGTGCAAAATTACAATGGAATGTTTTTGATTGGAGTGCTAATAAAAAACAACGTCAGGCCATAGCAATAAATAAAGATATAATTGATAATCAAAGAGACGTATTTGAATGGCGACAAACTATTTCTGCGAATGCTTATGTATCTGAAATTGAAAAATATCAAACACTTTTAAAATCAGATAACAAATTAATAGCATTACATAAAAAAATAGTTGCTACGGCCAGCAAACAACTCAAACATGATATCATAACAACAGCCGATTACACGGCAGAAGTAAACAAACTATTAACAGCGGAAATCAATCAAAAAGAACACGAAATTCAAATTGCTTTAGCAAAAGCGAATTATCAAGTAACCATGTTTAATTAGACCTTAGATTTATAGACGAAAGACATTAGACTAACTAATAAACA
Source organism: Lutibacter sp. (assembly GCA_030599055.1). Classification (GTDB taxonomy): domain Bacteria; phylum Bacteroidota; class Bacteroidia; order Flavobacteriales; family Flavobacteriaceae; genus DQTL01. The sequence continues at coordinate 2,959 of JAUVOS010000146.1, read as the reverse complement.
AGCAACATTAAAAACTTTACAAACTTACAATAATGAAAAAACTAGCAATCTTACTAATCAGCCTATTTGTTGTATCATCTTGTAGTGATGACATACAAAAAGCGGATGCTTATGGCAACTTTGAAGCAACCGAAACAACTATTTCGTCAGAAAGTAATGGCAAAATAATTCACTTAGACCTTACAGAAGGCGAAACCATTTCAAAAGGAAAAACAATAGCACAAATAGACACCATAGCTTTACAACTTAAAAAAGAGCAATTAGTAGTAGCTAAAAGCGTAATTTACACCAAATCAAAAGGGGTTTTATCACAAATAAGTGTTTTAAACGCACAAAAGTCAACTGCAAAAATTAACAAGACAAGAGTTGAAAATTTAATTGCAGATAAAGTAGGGACTCAAAAACAATTAGACGAGGTTAACGGACAAATTTCTGTGATCAATCGTCAAATTAGAAGTATCGAAGTGCAAAATGCAGGTGTTGTTAACGAAGCCAAAAAACTAGATGCTCAAATTAAAGAAATTGAATATCAAATAACCAAAAGCAAAGTTATAAACCCAATTGAAGGAACCGTATTGGTTAAATATGTTGAGCCTAATGAGATTACTGGTTTTGGCCGTCCGCTATACAAAATAGCAAATATGAATCAAATGCTTTTTAAAGGATATGTCAGTGAACCACAAATGGCAAATCTAAAAATAGGGCAAGAAGTAACCTTAAAAATTGATGCTCCTGACGGAATGAAAGATTATAAAGGTAGTGTTAGTTGGATTGCTTCTCAAGCAGAGTTTACGCCTAAAATTATTCAAACAAAAGAAGAGCGTGTAAATTTGGTATATGCTATCAAAGTAAGCGTTGAAAACGATGGTTCTTTAAAAATTGGAATGCCTGGCGAAATGTGGCTTAAATAAGTAAAAAGTTGAAAGTTTATAAAGTAAAAAGTTAGATTATGCAAATATCAAAATTTGAGGATATATTATCATGGCAAAAGAGTAAAAAGCTTACCATAAATATCTATTCAATATTTAAAGAGACTAATGATTTTTCATTCAAAAATCAGATTGAAAGAGCTTCAGTTTCAATAATGAATAACATAGCTGAAGGGTTTGAAAGAAAATCAAATAAAGAATTTGTTTATTTTTTATATGTAGCAAAAGGTTCCTGTGCTGAGGTTCGTTCGATGTTATACCTTGCAAAAGATTTGGGTAAAATAAGTGACAATCAATTTTTAGAGTTATATAATACATCAATAGAAATATCAAAACTATTATCGGGCTTAATAAAAAGTAGAAAGTAGAAAGTGGAAAGTGGAATATTAAAACTTTATACTTTACAAACTTTTAACTTTATAAACTTTCAACTTTACAAACTTTCAACTAAACAAATGAGTATAACAGTAAAAAACATATCAAAATCTTACGGAAAGGTACAAGCTGTACAAGACATCTCTTTTGAAGTAAAAGAAGGTGAAATCTTTGGGCTGATTGGTCCAGATGGAGCAGGAAAAACAACGCTCTTTCGTATACTAACCACACTTCTCCTTGCAGATTCTGGCAAAGCAGCCGTAGATGGAAAAGATGTAGTTGACGAGTATATAGATATCCGAAATCATGTGGGTTATATGCCCGGTCGATTCTCTTTGTATCAAGATTTAAGCGTCGAAGAAAATCTCGATTTTTTTGCGACAATATTCGGCACTACCATTGAAGAAAACTACGAGCTCATAAAAGATATCTATGTACAAATAGAGCCATTTAAAAAGCGTCGAGCTGGTGCATTATCTGGAGGAATGAAACAAAAACTAGCTTTATCATGTGCCTTAATTCACAAACCAAAAGTCCTTTTTTTAGACGAACCTACAACAGGAGTTGATCCTGTGTCACGTAAAGAATTTTGGGACATGCTCAAAAGATTACAAGAAAAGGGAATTACCATTTTGGTTTCAACGCCTTATATGGACGAAGCTGCTCTTTGTGATCGTATTGCCTTAATTCAAGACGGAAAAATATTGGAAATTGATACACCTAAAAACATATCAAAAAGGTTTCCTACTAAATTATACAACGTAAGTACAGATAATACCTATCAATTGATTCAAGATCTAAAATCATACAAGTCTATGCACTCTGTTTTCCCTTTCGGGGAATGGGTACACTATGCCGATAGCAGTAAAGATTTTGTACCAACCGAGTTACAAGATTATCTGGAAGAAAAAAAGCATACAAATATTAATATAGAATTAACAAAACCAACGATTGAAGACACTTTTATGGAGCTTTCGAGTTAATGTGTTAATTTGAAAATTAGATAATTGATTAATTTGAAAATGAGGGAATCTGTTAATTTGACACATCACTATACTAAGACAAAAAACGTATAAAAAACATAAAATAATTAGCACATCAAAACGCAATAATTAACACATGAGTGAGCATTTTCAAATTAGCTAATTATCAAATTATCTCATTAAATAATGAACAACACAAAATCCATATCCGTACAAAATCTTACCAAGAAATTTGGTGATTTTACAGCAGTAAATGCTATTTCATTTGAAGTAGATAGAGGCGAAATATTTGGTTTTCTAGGTGCTAATGGGGCCGGAAAAACAACCGCTATGAAAATGCTAATCGGCATTTCAAAACCCACTTCAGGAGAAGCAAAAGTAGCAGGTTTTGATGTGTATAAAGACACGGAAAAAATCAAAAAAAATATTGGCTATATGAGTCAAAAATTTGCTTTATATGATGATTTAACTGTTCGTGAAAATGCACGCTTTTATGGCGGAATTTATGGTTTGTCAAAAAAGCAAATAAAGAAAAAAACAGACGAATTTATTGCTGAATTAGGCATTGAGGATATTGCCGATAACTTGGTAGGTTCCTTACCATTAGGTTGGAAACAAAAACTAGCTTTTTCGGTTTCCTTAATTCACGAACCTAAAGTTGTGTTTCTCGAT
>JAUVOS010000125.1 GCA_030599055.1 Lutibacter sp. | reverse complement strand
TACCCTTCTTACGCTCCTGCAAGTACCTACGAATAAGCCTCAATTCATCCCCTGCTATCGGGTGCGTGAAGTCTACCCCACCCTTAACACGCTTGATAAAGACCCTAGCATTATCAAAATCAAGATTTAAGAGCCTTAGAGTGCATAGTTCCGACGCCCTAAGTCCGTGACGGTACAGCATAAGCACAAGCAACTCGTTACGGAGTGGATACCTGGTTTTTTTAGCCCCTAACATAAGCAAAGAGACCTCTTTTTCAGTTACCCATACCCTGCCCTTGCCTTCTAATTGGTTTTCTTGTGTTTTCATAAATTCAAACTTTACACATTACAGAGGTTGGCGTTTAACTATTTGCCCCTGAGAAGCCTGTAAAACTATGAGCTATCCGCCCATTCTTTCCACATTATAGGTATTTTGTGTAATGTTTTAAATAATTTTCAAGGCAAGTAAATTTGATAAAAACATGCAATGTATATACAATGAATGTCATGAGCAAAATAATCAAATGGGACTTAAAAAAATCTGCGTGGCTAAAGGCAAGCTCTGAAAGAGGAGGTGTAGGCTTTGAGGAGTGCGTTGTCCTTATAGAGGCGGGGCAAATACTAGATAGCATTGGTAACCCAAGTAGCAACCATTCAGATCAAAAGGCTTTCGTGTTGGAAATTGGCGGTTATGTATACCTAGTCCCGTATGTTGAAACCGATGAGGAAATTTTCCTTAAAACCATATACCCAAGCAGAAAGTTGACAGCAATTTATTTAGGTAAGGACAAAACATGAAAAAAGAACCGTATGTAAAAGATTATTATGACGATGAGGAAAAAGACCTTATCGAGAGCATGGAAAGTGCTACCAACAAAGATGATTACGCCCCTGTTAGCAACCTCACGGCTGAACGCCTAGAGGCTTTTCGTGAGGCTGCAAAAAATACACTGAACGAGAAAACAACACAAATTACTTTAAGAGTTCCTTATACTGACCTTGTGCGCTTAAAAGCCCAAGCCATGCGTGAAGGCATACCCTATCAAACTTGGATAAAATCTATTTTGCACAAGTCCATAGCTTCATGAAAAATAAAAAAATAATTCCTAGCTAGGGTTCTAGGACAGAGACCTTGCTAAAACAAACAAGGCTTTATCTACTAAGTCTACTTCTGAACGATAAGCTCTTATCCCTTCTCTCAAACAGCAAACAATAAAATTAGTGATTTAGATATACAAAATCACTAAATCAACATTATTAATTTTGTATATCTAAATCACTAATTTTCTATGTTTCTAAATCTGATTTAATAATTTTGTATTGCAATTTTGTGATTTACTGATATAATATCTCTGATTTTACTTTCTAAGGGCGCAACCGTGAACTTTCTTTTTTACTCGGCAATAGGCAGGCAAGGGAAAACCACCCATGCTATAGGCTATGCCCAATACAAAAGGTCAAAGCTTTATACAAACGATTTGCAAAACGCCACAAAAGAACTTTACGGCGATATGTTCAAAAATGGCGACTTTGTAGAAATTGGGATAGGGAAACAGATAGAAATAGACGATAGCGACAATATCGTTTTTGACTTTGGAGGGTACATAGACAGCCGTCTAGTAGATGTTATCAAGTATGTAGACGCTTGTATTGTCCCTATATCCTATCAATCTAAGTCCGAATACATACCCGCAGTTAGAACAATTAACGCTCTAGCTGAACACAATAAGAATATTGTGATTTTGATTAACAACACGGCTACAAAACTTATACCCGAAGTCAAAGAGGCGTTAGAGGAAACCTTCCCTAATTATCCTGTATTTGTGGTTAATTCCTCTAGATACATTTCAAGACTGGCTAATTATCAAAAAACCCTTTTTGATTTATTGGAAGTAGGGGACGGGTTAGAGAAACACCGTATTAATGAAGTTTTGATACCACAAATTAAGACTTTCTATAGCCATTTAGACAATATTTCTTCACAGGTGCATTATGACTAAAAAAACTCTCGGAGGTGCAAAACTTCTTAAAGACGCGACTAAGGAAGCGGAAAAAGAAAAAATTGACCTAAACGCTACAGTTCTTATGACACAAGAGCAGATAGAAAAATTAAAACAACCAAAGGAAAAAAGAACTGCTGGACGCATGGTATATATAACCCCGTCCGAAATGGAGGATTTTCTAAGCCTTATCGGTAGGGAAACATACTCAAACGCTGTTAGGGAACTTATCTTAGATTTTATAAAAAATATGGGTCATGACAACTTAAGCGACTCTTTTCTAAAAATTCCAAGCAAAATTTTGTAATGAATAGTTAATCTTATGGGTATGGTAAATAATAAGGGGTCAATTTGGAGGAAATGGGACTTACATGTTCACGCTCCAAGCATATATACTTGTGCAAAAAATAATCAATTTGAAGGACATAGTTTAGCGGACAAACAAGATAAATTTATAGAGCAGGTTAAAAACCTTAAAGATATTTCTGTATTGGGGATAACAGATTACTTTTCTTTAGATGGCTATGAGTCGGTTATAAATACAAAAGAAGACATTTCGAACGTTGACCTTATTTTGCCAAATATTGAATTAAGGTTAAGCCCTGAAACTAACGACGCTAAGAAAATTAATATCCACTTAATTCCAAATATGGATATTTTAGAAATAGATGAAATTAAAAGATTTATACATAGGTTTGAACATAATCAACAAGGCGAAAGCCATACATGTAGACATTCTTCGCTAATTAAATTAGGTAAAAAATTGGATCCTGATTCTTCTTTGAGTGATGAAAAAGCTTTTATTAAGGGTCTTAATGAGTTTTCAATTACTTATCAAAAATTTTTTGAAGCATACAATGAACAAGATGATAAATTCAAGAATAATACTTTAATAGGAGTTTCCAATAACAGTACTGACGGCGCTTCTGGAATCAAAAATCTTAGAAGTATTAGGAATATCATATACGAAGGAGTTGATTTTATTTTTTCTGCTAACAAGGCAGATAGAGAGTACTTTTTAGGGGATAGCGATAGCGATAATATTTTAAAAATAGTAAAAAAATACAAGTCTCTTAAGCCTTGTATTCACGGTTCAGATTATCACGGTTCAAAATCAAATAATAAACAATTATGTATTCCTGATCTTGACAGATTTTGCTGGATAAAAGCAAACCCAACTTTTGAAGGCTTAAAGCAGATTACCTATGAACCAAAAGAAAGAGTTTGTATTCAAAAAGCAAACCCTGAATTTGCATTTAATAAACCTTATTTTGAAGAAATATCAATTAATGCCGATGTAGCAATATTTAATGATGATGAGGTACAATTTAAAACTAACCAAATACCTCTCAATAAAGATTTAATTACCATAATAGGTGGTAGAGGGTCTGGAAAAAGCTTACTAGTTAATTATATAGGGAATATATTTGATCAAATAAAGACAGATGTACACAGTACCAGTGATTTTTCAGACAGCGAATATTTTTCTATAGGTTATAACAATGAGAATAAACCTAATAATGCATCTAATGCTCATAATTATAGCGGGACGTATAATAGTCTAAACTTTGTTTTTATAAGGCAAAGTGAAATTAAAGAAATTACTGAAAAATCCGCATTAAAAACTAAAATCACACAAATGCTGGGTGTGGAGGATAGTTTTAATGAAAATTTATCTAATAATATCAATGTAATTTTAACTAGCATAAGAGACATTAAAAAATGGTTGAATAATGAAGATGATAATAGCAATTTAATTAATGGCAAGGAATATCAGGAGAAAATAAAGAGGGGTAATGTTAATTTACTTAAAACAATTACAACAGAGTCAAATAAAGAAAATTTAGAAAAATATACAAAAAATATAGGAAAAATAGAGAGAGCGGATAAAAAAGCATATGATATTTTAGATTTTAAAGAATATTTAGATGGTGTTAATAGTGAAATATCTAGAAGATTAATACCTGTCAATGAAGGCTTAAGTAAAGAATTCCAAGTAGAGGAGTCGGATGTTTTTTCTAATTTGATAGTCAGTTTAAATAATATCCAAACATCTATCGATGTTTATTTCAATAAATTCAACAAAGAAAATGAAACTATAAAACAAGAATTTAATGATATTGGTTATTCTGGTGATTTATCAAGTTTATTGAAAAATGCAGAGTTATATCAAAAAAACATAGAGAATGCAGATAAAAAACTGGCAGATATTAAAGAAAATTCAAATAAATTATTAAAATTTAAAAGCAGTAGGAAAAATATAGGTAATTTATTAAAACAAGAATATGAAAAACAAAAATCTAATTTAGAAGGTGCTTGGCATAGTTTGTTGTCAAATAAGAGTGAAAACCATCAAGATTTAATTAAAAAAATAATTTTTAAAGACGATATTAAATTTATTGTAAATATAGATTTCAACTCTAAAGAGTTTTATGGATTAATATTTAAAGAGATAGATAATAGGAAATTTCAAACTATAGAAAAGATAGAGAAAGAATTTCATATCGACTCTTTTGATGATTGGGTGAACTTCTTTAATACTGATGAATTTGATCTAATTATGGAAGATGATGATTTTTCTTATTTTATTGAGAAAATATTTTTTGACTCAGAGTTAAGAGGTAAATACATCAAGGTTGTTCCAGAACTAACATACAAAAGTAAATCTATAGATAAATTATCAGCAGGACAAAAAGGGACTTTGTACTTAAGAGTGGTTTTGGCTACTAATTCTTTTACAACTCCAATTATATTTGACCAGCCAGAAGATGATTTGGATAACGAATTTATTGTAAACGAATTAATACCACTTATAAGAGAATTAAAACAATACAGACAAATTATATTAGTGACTCATAATGCAAATATAGTTGTTAATGGAGATTCTGAGCAAGTCATAGTTGCCGAAAATAATAATGATTCACTATCATATATAAGTGGAGCTATAGAGGATAATAAAATTCAAAATAGTATATGTAGAATTCTCGAGGGAGGAAAAAAAGCTTTTGAAACAAGGGGATATAAATTAAATATGGGGAGAGTGTAAATTCACTCGTAAATATTACAGAGAAAATATGACAAGAACTAATAAATTTAAGCATGTATTATCTGTTTTGCATATATCAGGTAGTTCTGTAGTTGTGTTTGAAGATAGTGAATCAGAAATAAAAACAGCTATCTCGGCAGGTATTCCATCTAAAAATATACTTAGGGTGGTGAAAAATGTGTAATAAGTTTTTAATCTCTCCAAATGAATATTTGAATACAAGTATTCAGGCATTCTACAATTCAGATTATTTAGGCGGACGCAGTAGACATGATATAGAAGGAACTATTGAGAATGTTATTTGTACACTTAAAAATGATATTACACCTTTTGAAGATTCTGATTTACAAGGATGTACTCAACAATTAGGCAATATTCTATCAAAAGATTTTCCTAACATTCTTCAACATACAAAATTAAAAAATTTGACAGTTTGTGTTGTCCCAAGAGCAAAGGCAAATTATAACCAAAATCAATTGCTGTTTAAATCTACAATTCTCGAAGTAGTAAGTGGATTAAGTGAATTTAATGATGGCACTAATTTCATTACCAGACATGCAGATACTCGGACAACCCATAGAAACAAAAGTGGTCATGGTGGAAGTGGAGATCAACCTTATCCAGGAATTACAAAAGAAACTTGTTCAATTTCAAATGATGTAAAAGATACGAATATCTTATTGATAGATGATTTGTATACAGAGTCAATCAACATTGACGAAGATGCAATACAAGCACTTTTAGACAAAGGTGCTAGAAAGGTATTCTTTTATGCCATTGGCAAAACCGTTAAAACCGTTTAGTTGATGTGTATACAAAAAAGCAAGGTGAAAATTATTTATACAGAAAACGCTATCAATGTACTGACTGCGATAATTTATAAGGGCATTGGTAGAGCGTGGATTGTAAAGAATTTAACCAATATTAAAAGCGAAGATGAGATTGTAACCCTATTAAATAAGAGTTCAAAAGCAGTTCATCGAGTAACATTAGATGACTTCAATAAAAAGAAAAATTTAGTTAAAAAACTACTAAACAAGTCAGAAGGGTTTATCGATGGTGTTGTTGCAATTGGAGATGTTGATTTTCCGCTACATAGGGGGAATGTGAAAAATAGTGAAAAGCCAGTTTTTTTGTTTTATCGTGGTAATTTATCACTATTAAGCGCATCAAATAATAATATAGCCGTTATTGGGTTGCTCGATCCAGATGATGATATTGAGAAACTAGAAAGAACAGTTGTTGCTGGATTAGTTGATAATGGTGCCACCATTATAAGTGGTTTGGCTTTTGGTTGTGATACTATCGCTCATAGACAAGCACTAGATTCAAAGGCTCATACTGTGGCCATTTTACCTAGTCCGCTAAATAATATTATGCCAGCAAAAAACAAAGGGTTAGCGAACGAGATTATAGAAAATGACGGATTATTGATTACTGAATATCTTTCTAATGCTAAGTCAAAAAAAGAATTAGGTAGCAGGTATCAAAACAGAGACCGATTGCAAGCTCTGTTCAGTAATTCTATCCTCTTGTCAGCCAGTTATGCAAAAAATAATTTAGGCAATGATAGCGGTTCTAGGCTAGCTATGGAGTATGCACTAAATTATTCAATCCCAAGAGTAGTTATATACAATCCAGAACATAATTCAAATAATCTAAAATATGATTTAAATAGGCAGATTATTGAAAAAGATCCAAGTGTTATGATAATTGATCAATATAACATGCCATCTATTATAAAAAAAATGGAGGTATTACAACAGGGGTATTACAATACAAATAATATGGATTTTGATTTATTTGAGAATGTAAATAAGGGTGTCAATTAAACTGTTGTAAACCCGTCTTTTCACTCCCATTTATTGCAATGGTCTCAGTTTATAATTTTGCATGAATACAGGTTAAAAGACTATGTCTAATTGTTGGATTTTTTCGCTTGAGCTTTGCCCTAACGGGCTCCGCTCAAAAATCCAACCAAAAGGATGGGAGTTTACACAAAATTATTTATAGAGCCTTTTTTATATTGGGTCGTGAATAGTTAATTATTTCCCTAAATTCATGTTGTGAAATTCTTAAGCGAATTACATATTTGTTTTTCATTGTCATAACAATACCCTACCATGTTTTTATACATGCTTAAGTTGTCATAACCATAGATTGTTGATGGTTTTATTTTTGGATTAGTGGTATTGGGTTTTTAATTCTTGG
>JAUVOS010000131.1 GCA_030599055.1 Lutibacter sp. | reverse complement strand
ACGCTTCAGGCTGTACGCTTAGTTTATCGTTATTTGTAACTAATTTCTTTTTATAGTTATGAACTTTTCAACTTTTTAATTATCCTATTTTAACCAATTCTACATCAAAAATCAAAGTAGCATTTGGCGGAATGACTCCTCCGGCTCCACTACTTCCATAGGCTAATTCTGATGGAATTACAAAACGGGCTTTGTCACCTTCATGTAGTAAAAGAATTCCTTCGTCCCAACCGGGAATTACTTGCCCGATTCCTATTGGAAAAGTAATGGGCTCATTACGTTGGTAGGAGGAATCGAAAACTGTTCCATCCAAAAGCATTCCCTTATAATGAACAGAAACACTTTGCCCTTTTTTTGGTGTTTTTCCTTTTCCGGAATCCGTGATTTTATAGAACAAGCCACTATCTGTTACTTGCATTCCTTCGGTATGTTCCTTTAGTGCTTCTTTTGATGCTGCTTTTTCATGTTCTACACGTTTTTCTCGTGCGCCTTCAAAAGTTCTAAAAGACTCAATTGCTTTAAAGCTTTCTGCATCTGCCCCTTTTCGTATAATTTCAATTTTCTCAAGTAGGTCATCCTGTTCGATTGTATCAACAATATCCTGTCCTTCGATCACAAAACCAAAAACAGTATGTTTTCCATCTAACCATGGCGTTTCAACATGTGTAATAAAAAACTGACTTCCATTGGTGCCGGGTCCTGAGTTTGCCATTGATAAAACACCTGGTTTGTCGTGTTTTAGATCTGTGTGAAATTCATCATCAAATTTATAGCCCGGGTCTCCAGTTCCTGTTCCTAACGGACAGCCACCTTGAATCATAAAATCTGAAATGACCCTATGAAATTTTAACCCGTCGTAATAAGGCGTTCCTTGTGGTTTTTGAGAATTTTCCATAGTCCCTTCAGCTAAAGCTAAGAAATTTCCTACAGTTCCTGGGGTTTTGTCGTAGGTTAGTTGTATGAGTATTTCCCCTTTTGTCGTATTGATTTTTGCGTATAATCCGTTTTGCATCTTGTTTTAGTTTTATGGGTCAAATGTAGGGTTTTTTGCTTAATGTAGCATGTTTTATGCTTTGGGCTTTGTTGGGCTTTTGGCTTTTGGCTTTGAGCTTTGGGCTTTATGCAATACGCATTACGCAATATGCATTACGGATTACGCAATACGCATTACGCAATACGCATTACGCAATATGCTTCCGATCTAGGATTTGCTTTTCATTCAGTTATTAACATGACGACAATTAACTAAAATAGGGATATGTTGTAATTAGCTATGAGTAAAAGTCTTATGTCTTTTCGTCTTATGTCTGTCTGGTTAATATTCATAAGGTGATATGCTATAAAATGTAAAATCCATATCTAATTTTCCTATTCTTTTGTTTCAAATAACTATTTTTGTAGGCTAAACAATTAAATTGATGAATACACCAACAATTGCCATAATAGGTTTGGGCTATGTCGGACTTCCGTTAGCTGTTGCTTTTGCAAAAAAATATCCTGTTATTGGCTTTGATATTGATAAAAATAGAGTAGGGCAGTTGAAAGAAGGTTTTGATTTGACGCTTGAAGTGGAATCTAAAAATCTAAAAGCAGTAAATGTAAGTTCTATAGATGAATTAAATACTTCTAAAAAAGGATTGTTTTCTTCTGCTAATCTCAATGATATAGAAAAAGCAACAATCTATATTGTAACGGTTCCAACGCCGGTTGATAAGAATCATAAACCCGATTTAACTCCTTTGTATAAAGCAACGGAAACTGTAAGTAGGGTATTAAAAAAAGGAGATATTGTTATTTATGAATCTACCGTTTATCCAGGAGCCACAGAGGAAGAGTGTGTTCCGATTTTAGAAAAAGGATCAGGATTAGCTTTTAATCAAGACTTTTTTGCGGGCTATTCTCCTGAACGAATTAATCCGGGAGATAAGGAACATACAGTTGAAAAAATATTAAAAGTTACTTCGGGCTCTACTCCTGAAATAGCTGAACAAATCGATCAATTGTATAAAAAAGTAATTACAGCTGGTACTTTTAAAGCTTCTTCTATTAAAGTAGCTGAGGCAGCTAAAGTTATTGAAAACTCACAGCGTGATATCAATATTGCTTTTGTCAATGAGCTGTCTAAGATTTTTAATTTGATGGATATTGATACTAATGAAGTATTAGAAGCAGCTGGAACAAAGTGGAATTTTATTAAATTTACTCCTGGTTTGGTCGGGGGACATTGCATTGGTGTTGACCCTTATTATTTAGCAGATAAAGCGCAGAAATTAGGTTATAATCCTCAAATTATTCTATCGGGTCGTCGTTTGAATGACAGTATGGGAGCCTTTGTGGCTAGTGAGACTGTAAAGTTGATGATTAAAAAAAATATTCCAATAAAAGGAAGTAAAATCTTACTTATGGGAATTACTTTTAAAGAAGATTGTCCCGATATTCGGAATTCAAGAATTATTGATGTTGTAAACGAACTAAAAAGTTTTGAATTGAAGGTTGATGTTTATGACCCGTGGGCGAATAAAGAAGAAGTAAAAAAGGAATATGAAATAGCTTTACTCACAGGTAAGGATGAATTACAAGCAGATTATGATACCATTATTTTGGCGGTTTCTCACAAGAAATTCGAGGGTTTTGAGTTTAATAAATATACTAGTTCCCCTTTTGTATTATACGATGTAAAAGGAATGTTGCCAAAAGAAGCGAGTGATGGGCGGTTGTAGGGCTTCGACAGGCTCAGCCTGACCTACAATACCGTCACACTGAGCCTGTCGACATTTTACAAATGAATACAATGTCACACTGAGCCTGTCGAAGTGTGACGGTAAATAAAATAAAGAAAAAGGAATAATTATGAGATCGTATTATGTTTATATATTGCATTGTGCTGATGACAGTTATTATACAGGAGTAACTAATAGTATTGAAAGGCGATTGAAAGAGCATAAAGATGGGATTAATGAAACGGCATACACACACAGTAGAAGGCCTCTTAAGTTAGTATGGCAAGAATCGTTTTATGATATTCGAGAAGCAATAAAATTTGAAAAACAAATTAAAGGTTGGAGTAGGAAAAAGAAAAAAGCATTAATTGATGGGGAATGGGATGATTTAATAAGGTTTTCTAAGAATTATTCGGAGTATGGAAAGCCATGAATGGGGTTTCGACAAGCTCAGCCTGTCGAAGTATAACTATTTGTAAAAAACACACTAATGTCATACTGAGCTTGTCGAAGTGTGACTTGGAATAAATAATGTTTAAAAGTACAATCATGAACAACATTTTAGTTACTGGAACTGCAGGTTTTATCGGGCACCATCTTTCAAAGCTATTAGTTAAGAATGGCTATAATGTAATAGGCATTGACAATATCAATGACTATTATGATGTCAATCTTAAGTTAGCTCGTTTGCAGGATATGGGAATTGATACTTCTGATTTAAAGGAGAATATTCCTGTTAAAGGAACGATTAGCTTTATTAAAATGGATTTACGAGATGCAACAGCAATTATGCAGTTATTCAAGGATTATAAATTTGAATATGTGGTGAATTTAGCTGCGCAGGCAGGAGTTCGGTATTCTTTAGAGAATCCACAATCTTATATTGATAATAATATCACCGGTTTTTTAAATATTTTAGAAGCTTGTAGAAAATATCCTGTGAAACATTTGTTGTATGCTTCTTCGAGTTCAGTTTATGGATTGAGTGAAGAAATTCCTTTTTCAGTAAATGCACACACCGATCACCCATTGGCGATGTATGCTGCTAGTAAAAAAGCCAACGAAATGATGGCACATTCTTATGCACATTTATTTGGGATTCCAAATACGGGATTACGCTTCTTTACGGTTTATGGACCTTGGGGACGACCGGATATGGCATTGCATATTTTTACAAAAGCAATTGTTGAAAATAAAGAATTTGATGTGTATAATTACGGAGATATGAGTCGCGATTTTACTTATGTTGATGATATTGTGGAAAGTATAAGGCGTCTTGTGCCTAAACCGCCTCAAAAAGATAATCCAAAGTTTGATGCCAAAAAACCGAATCCATCCCTAAGTTCTGCGCCCTATCAAGTTTTTAATGTTGGAAATAATTCTCCTGTGGCATTAATGGATTATGTAAAAGCAGTAGAAAAGGCATTGGATAAAAAGGGGAAAATAGTGTATCAACCTATTCAACCCGGTGATGTGCCCAAAACTTATGCAGATGTTCAAAGTCTATTTGATTATATCGACTTTAAACCGGCTACAGATATCGAAACAGGAATTCAAGCTTTTGTAGATAAATACTTGGAGTTGAATTTGTAATTCTGAAGGAATCAGCAACTTAAAAGGGGTGGTGTTTAAACTGTTTTTTGAAATTTCAAATCACAAATCACAAATTCCAACTAAATCACAAAAATCAATAAACAAAATTTAAACGGAACTCATATGTGCTTTATAGTTTATACTTTTGATTTTTGAAGTATTTGACATTGAAATTTATTTGGAATTTGCTTATTGGAATTTGATTTTTTCATTGGTTTCTGAAATTTGATAAAATAAAAGGGTTTTACCACACAAATAGTGGTAGTATCAAAATTAAGATGAGCAGAAACTCATATTTCTAGGAATAATGGCTTAAATCAATAAAAGTTTATGAGTTTTTATAGTTTGTGCAACGCTTACCAATATTACTGTATTACTCACTATTCAAGTGGAATGTTTTTTGATTTCCATAGCCTCTTAATACTAAACTGTCTTTGTAGATTTCAAGAATTCCATAAGAATTAATCATAGTGTCAACCATTCCAAATATTGTAATATAGTGTATTCCATTTTTGAAAACATAATCTCCTGAATGATTATGTCCATTAATATATGCTACTACATTAGGACTATTTTCAATAATATCAATAATTTCATAATCGTTCCACAAATTATGTCTATTATCTTGAGGCCTTATGGGTAAATGCGAAAAAATAATGACTTTTTGATTCAACGAAGTTGCGCTAGTTAATTCCTGCTTAAGCCAGTTTTGTTGTTCTTTACCAATTGCGCTATTCCAGCGATAACTCTTTGTATCTTCTTTTGTGTTCTCAAAATAGTAATTTACTTTATTGATATCATGTTTATGCAATAAATTCGAATAAAATGCATAGTCAGTAGCATCTAAGACTATAAACTTCCAACCTTTTTTTGAAAATGAATAATAATAATTAGGCATTGATAACTTCTCAAGTAAATCTTTTAGATGTGTTGAGTCAATAGAAAAATCATGATTTCCTAGAAGGTGAAAGTTTTCAATATCTGGGTTAAGCTTATCGTAAATGGGCAGAATGGAATCATAGCTTTCCCATTCAACATCTATAATATCTCCAAGATTCTGAACAAAATCAACGCTGTTATAGTTAAATGTGTCAATAGCTTCTTCTAGTTTCCATAAAGACTCTCTATAATATCTGTTGTTTTTAGTTATATTGTCGGCATATTGAGGGTCTGCTACTAATCCAATTTTAAGAATAGGCGCAGTTTGAGAACAAGAACTCTGTATGAGTAATATATTAATTATTAGGATTATCGGATATTTCATTTTTTATTTTATGTTTGGTGACTGAAAATTGTATGAATCGTGGCAGATTGCGTAGTGCTTTCCTGTCAAACCGTGACGATGTTTGAGCGGGCTACAAACCTTGTAATTTAGTACTTTACCTGTCATTACTTATACAAAATGTGCCTGTTGCACAACCTCAAAAATACAAAAAAAAAGCACTTAGGTAGTTTTCTAGTTTTAGAGTATCTTAATACATGCAATGCTCGGTGTAAGGAATCCACATAGCTTTAACAGAATTTTGTCTAGATAAATTCATTTTTTTTGAATTAGTTTCTACTTTTGATTTTTTCATTGGTTTCTGACATTTGATAAAATAAAAGGGTTTTACCCACACAAATCGTAGTAATACCAAAATTAAGATGAGTAGAAACTCATATTTCTAAGAATATTGTCTTAAAGTGTAAAAAAAAATATGAGTTTTTGCCTCTTGTGCAACGATTACCGTTGTTGTATGTCGTATAACTATAAACTATCTATCCATTCGGAAAGGCGATCAGTCCATGTTTGTAAATGCCCTCGTTCAATTGCTAGAGAGAATCCATGTCCTCCCTTTGGATAAATGTGCATTTCCGAATATATTTCTTCCTTTACCAAAGCTTGATAAAATAAAATGCTATTCATTACAGAAACACCTTTATCATTGGTTGAATGAACAATAAAAGTCGGAGGAGTATTTTTATTCACATGTAACTCATTTGAATAAAAATCTATTAATTCTTGTTTGGGATTTTCGCCTAACAAATTATTTCTTGAACCTTTGTGGGTATAAGAGGCTCTCATTGTAATTACTGGATATATTAAGGCCATAAAATCAGGTCGTGCACTCAAAGAGTCAATGGTGCTTGGTAAAGAATTTTCACCATCATTGTAATGAGTTCCCAATGTGGAAGCAAGATGACCACCAGCAGAGAATCCCATAATTCCAATTTGGTTCTTAGAGACATTCCATTTTTCAGAATTATGCCTAACTAGCCTTATTGCTCTTTGCGCGTCTTGTAATGGAGCTTTGTGTCCTATTATTATAGAGTTCGATTTTGGTAATCTATATTTTAAAACAAATGCTGCGATTCCTTTAGAATTTAACCATTTTGCAATGTCAGTTCCTTCCCAATCATATGCTAAACCTTGATATCCTCCTCCTGGACATATCACCATTGCCTTTCCTGTTGCATTTCTTTTTGTAGGCAGATAAATCTCAAGGCTTGGTTCCTGTACATTTTTAATCCATAATATATCTCCTTTTTCTTGAGTTTCAACTTCATTAGTTTTTTGATGATTAGGTATTTCTCCAGACCAGAGCTGTATGGTTTCTTGACTAAAACATGTATTAATAGTGATTAACAAACAAAGACTAAGGAAAATGGATTTTTTCATGATATTATATTTAGATTTTCTATGATGTACAATGGTATTTAAAAATGTTTTTCAATGTATTTTATCATTTGTTGGT
>JAUVOS010000167.1 GCA_030599055.1 Lutibacter sp. | reverse complement strand
TCAGGCCCACAGAAGAAGAATTGGCAAACTTTGGCGAACCTGATTTTGTAATATTAAACGCTTCAAAAACCACTAACAAAGATTGGGAAAAACACAAAATGAATTCCGAAGTGTTTACTGTTTTTAATCTAACAGAAAGAATGCAACTAATTGGTGGTACTTGGTATGGAGGCGAAATGAAAAAAGGAATATTTGCCATGATGAATTATTACTTGCCGCTTAAAGGTATGGCAGCGATGCATTGTTCTGCAAATAGAGGAAAAGATGGTGATGTGGCTATTTTCTTTGGTTTATCGGGCACAGGTAAAACAACCTTATCTACCGATCCGAATAGAGCTTTAATAGGTGATGACGAACACGGTTGGGATAATGATGGTATATTTAATTTTGAAGGAGGTTGCTATGCCAAAACAATTGATTTAGATAAAAATGCGGAACCTGAAATATACAATGCCATTAAAAAGAATGCATTGTTAGAAAATGTAAAGGTTTCTGATGATGGAATTATTGATTTCACAAATACAAAGGTCACTCAAAATACCAGAGTTTCTTATCCAATTTTTCATATTGATAATATTGTAAAACCCATATCAAAAGCAGGTCACGCAACAAAAGTAATTTTTCTCACCGCAGATGCCTATGGTGTTATGCCACCTGTGTCTATTTTGACACCCGATCAAACTAAGTATCATTTTCTATCCGGTTTTACTTCCAAACTAGCGGGAACAGAAGTTGGAGTTACTAAGCCAATGCCAACTTTTTCAGCTGCTTTTGGTGAAGCATTCTTATCATTACATCCAACCAAATATGCCGAAGAATTGGTGAAAAAGATGGAAAAACACAATGCCAAATCCTATTTGGTAAATACAGGTTGGAATGGTACCGGCAAAAGAATCTCAATTAAAGATACACGCGCCATAATCACTGCTATTTTAACAGGTGACATTGAAAAAGCTGAGACAAAAATTACACCTATTTTTAAGTTAAGAGTTCCGATTTCTTTACCAGGTGTTGATGATAGTATTATTTGTACCATAAAAACATATAATACAATTGATGCATGGAGAACTAAAGCAAGAACATTAGCAAAATTATTTATCAATAATTTCCAAAAATATACCGATACAAAAGAAGGTAAAAAGCTTGTAAAAGCAGGACCTAAATTAAGGTAATATCCAAACTTACTGACAACACCTTATATCCGTAAACTATCTTTTAAATATTTAGTTTGCGGATTTTTTTATTCATATTTATTATTTATCAGTTAAATGATATGAGACGCAGAGCAACGAGATATCACGTCTTTGTAGTGATAGGTTAAATTAATCCCACTTCACTTTTATGACTTTCACTCTGCGAATAAATGTAAAAAAATATGCTTATCTTTGGGTATTAATCAACAAACTAAACAAGTATGAAAACAAAAAGACTAATTATTACTACTCTTTTAGGTCTTGTTTTTGGTTTTGTATGCTATTTTATGGCATCAAGTGGAGAAAACGAGATCTCAAAAATGTTGGCGATTAATATTATTTTAGGAAGAACTCTTATTGGTTTTGCAATTGGAATTAGTCGATTTCCTATGAAAAATTGGGCTATTCACGGACTCGTTATGGGTTTGATTTTTAGTTTACCGGCAGGTTTTGGAGCCATGCTAGCGCCTGAAAATCCCGATTTTAGCCACAATCAAATGTTTGTTGCAACTCTTGTAATGGGTATAATATACGGTTTTCTGATTGAATTAATCACTACGGTTTTGTTTAAAGCAAGACAAATAGGAAAATATAGGTTTTAAATCATTATTGTCCGATAAAAGATAAAAGACCGCTTACTTCGACTCCGCTCAATACAAGTCGCTCAAAGATAAAAGACTTCCTATTTAACCAATAGATAATCTGTCATTTACCCAATATATATTTTTGTATAGATAGCATAATTTAGAGAATTTCTTGTGAAAATTGATTAGCATGGTGTCAAATTTGTTAAAGCTTTCACTCCCTTTATTCTCAAGGAAAACAGGTTTTCATGTTTTTTTTCTCTGACACTAATAGTTTTAAATCATTATTAATCCTAAATTTACAACTTTTAATTTGACGACTGATACACTATGGCTCTTAACTATATTTGGGTAGGGTTTTTTCTAATTGCTTTTGTAGTTGCCCTATTCAAACTTATTTTTTTAGGAGATACGGAAGTATTTTCAAGAATTATGGAAGCTGTATTTAGTAGAGCGGAAACCGGTTTTACACTTTCATTGGGTCTAACAGGAGCTTTAGCACTATGGATGGGAATTTTAAAAATTGGTGAAAGAGGAGGTTTGATCAAAGCAATTTCACGTTTATTAAGTCCGCTTTTTACAAAGCTTTTTCCTGAATTACCTAAAGATCATCCAGCTATTGGTACGATGATTCTCAATTTGTCTGCAAATATGTTGGGACTAGACAATTCTGCAACTCCTATAGGCTTAAAAGCCATGAAAGAATTACAAACTGCCAATACTAAAAAAGAAGTTGCAAGTGATGCTCAAATTATGTTCTTAGTCTTAAATACTTCAGGAATGACTTTAATTCCTGTCAGTATTTTGGCTTTACGTGCATCAGCCGGTTCTGTAAATCCAACAGATATTTTTATTCCCATATTAATAGCCACTTTTATTTCTACAATGGTTGGCTTGATTGTTACTGCAATTATTCAAAAGATTAATCTTTTTCAAAGTACGATCTTATTATATTTAGGTGGTGCCACAGCATTTATAGTTGGACTTATTTTTTATTTAGGAACATTAAGTCCCGAACAAATGCAATTGTTTTCAAAATTATTGACAAGCATCCTGTTATTTAGCATTATCATCACTTTCATTACAGTAGCTGTATTTAAGAAAATAAACGTTTATGATGCTTTTATTGATGGAGCTAAAGAAGGATTTAATGTGGCTGTAATGATTATTCCCTATTTAATTGCTATGCTCGTTGCCGTTGGTGTTTTTACTGCATCTGGGGCAATGGACTACGTAATTAACGGTATTGAAAGTTTTGTTGCAATGTTAGGATTAGACACACAATTTGTCGGTGGTTTGCCCACAGCCTTTATGAAACCTTTAAGTGGTGGAGGTGCTAGAGGACTAATGGTAGAAAGTTGGGGTGCCGACCGTAGTTTAGTCGATAGTTTTGTTGGAAAGTTAACATCTGTTTTACAAGGTTCAACGGAAACAACTTTTTATGTGTTAGCCGTTTACTTTGGATCAGTAAAAATCAAAAATATACGGTATGCAGCTACTGTTGGTTTAATAGCAGATTTTGCCGGAATAATCGCAGCAATTCTTGTTGCTTACTTTTTCTTTGGGTGAAAAACTCTTTGTATTTTTGATAACTTCAACATTAATTCTTTTACTAAAATTATGAAATCTAATTATTTCACATTAACTTCAATTGTAATTTTTATTTTCTTACTTTTTTCATGTAATCAAACGACGAATCAATTACCTCAAGCTCAAGAAGTATTTGTAACTCCAGATAGACCGGAAGGTCAAAAAGATGTCATAGAATTAACATGTGAACCTATTGACACAGTCCGTATCGCAATAATTGGACTCGGTATGCGCGGTAAAGGAGCTGTAAAACGCTTTACATATTTAGAAAATATAAAAATTGTTGCCTTATGTGATGTCGTACCAGAAAATGTAGAAAAGAGTCAACAGATTTTAGTAGAAAATGGATTTCCCAAAGCGGATATTTATACAGATTCTGAGGATTGGAAAAAAATATGTGAAAGAGACGATATTGATTTAATCTATGCTTGTACACATTGGGATTTACACACTCCCATTGCAGTTTATGCTATGGAACACGGCAAACATGTTGCGACAGAAGTTCCGGCAGCATTAACAATAAACGAGTGTTGGCAACTAATTGAAACTGCTGAAAAAACCCAGAAACATTGTATTCAACTTGAAAATTGCATTTATGACTTTTTTGAAATAACCACCTTAAATATGGCTCAGCAAGGTTTATTAGGAGAAATTGTCCATGCTGAAGGAGCTTATATCCACGATCTTAGATGGCTTAATTTTGATGAAGAAACCGGTTATTGGAATATGTGGCGTTTAAAACATCTCGAGAAAGCAGATGGTAACACCTACCCTACTCACGGCTTAGGTCCTGTCAGCCATGTTATGAATATTCACAGAGGTGACAAAATGAATTATTTAGTATCTATGTCCACAGACCAATTTGGAATGACCGCTTATGCTAAAGAAAAATTTGGTGAGGATTCTGATTATGCCAAAAGAAACTATCAAAAAGGCGATATGAATACCACCATCATCAAAACAGAAAAAGGTAAAACCATCATGCTACAACACGATGTTACCAGTCCACGTCCGTATAGCAGACTTCACACAATAAGCGGTACAAAAGGTTTTGTTCAAAAATATCCACAAAGGGGTATTGCTTTAGAACCAAAAGCACATAGTTTTTTATCAGAAAGCAAACGTGATTCGATATTAAATGAATATACACACCCTATTGTAAAGGATATTGTAGAAAAGGCCAAAGAAGTAGGAGGACATGGAGGCATGGACTTTATTATGGATTATAGGCTTATTTATTGCTTGAGAAATGGACTTCCTTTAGATCAAGATGTTTATGATGCCGCGGAATGGTCTTCTATCATCGAACTATCAAAGAAATCGGTTACCAACCAAAGTATGTCTATCAAAATACCAGATTTCACCCGTGGTGCATGGAATAAAGTAAAAAAGGTAACCTATTATAAAAAGTAGAAAACGTAAAAATAAATAGTACAAAAAAGCTCTCGTTTTTGGTTCCGACTTATACGCTTTTCTTTAACCCAAATTCTTTTTCTTGTTTTTTATAGACGATTTTGGATATAAAAATACTCAATTCATAAAGTATAACAATTGGTATTGTGACAATAATCTGACTAATAACATCAGGTGGAGTGACTAATGCAGCCAAAATCAACACTAAAACAATAGCGTGTTTTCTATATTTTCTTAAGAAATCGGGAGTTACCAATCCCATTTTTGTCAGAAAAAAGATAATAATGGGTAGCTCAAACATTAATCCTGATGCCAATACGGAAGACTTAATTATTGAGATATAAGAGCCAATTTTAAAGTTTCTATTCACCATATCACTTACTGAATAATTCCCTAAAAAGTTAACAGAAAGAGGTGTAATCACATAATATCCAAATAAAACACCCATAAAAAACAGCAGAGAAGAAACAAGAATAAACCAAAAAGCATATTTTCTTTCTTGTTTATATAAACCCGGGCTGATAAAACGCCATACTTCCCATATTATATAAGGAAAAGCTACTATAATCCCTGCTACAATCGAAACCCAAATATGTATTGAAAACTGTTCTGACATTCCTAAACTTTGCAATGTAAAGGGGAGTTTTTCAATGCACATACCTTCAGAGGTAAAGAACTTTGAAATATCACATAAGGCTCTATAGGTGAAAAAATTTAATCTTGTAGGAGCTAAAAGTATGGTGTCAAAAATTATATTTTTAAATAAAAAAGCTACTGTTGCCAATATCAAAATAACGGTACTAGATCTTATTAGGTGCCACCTAAGCACTTCTAAATGGTCTAAAAACGACATTTCTTTCTTTTTACTAGTACTCATAAATACTCTATTTATTTGATTAAATAATCCCTTCTTTTAGTATGTCATGAAGGTGAATTACACCCACATATTTGTTATCTACAACCACTAGCAATTGTGTAATATTATTATTTT
>JAUVOS010000240.1 GCA_030599055.1 Lutibacter sp. | reverse complement strand
TAAGTCACCCAAGCCTTTTTTCTGCATTAGCTCCATGAATTTATCTGCTTTTGGCAACGTAAGCGCATCAATGGTAATCATCCCACCAAAACCAAATTCAGGATTATGAAGGGTTTTAAAAAGTTCGTAATCTTTATGACTCGCTAAACCCGGATAAACGATTCTAGCACCGTCTTGTTCTAGTTTTCGAGATACATATAAAGCATTTTCACTGTGTTTTTGAATACGAATGGCTAAAGTTTTGGTGTTTTTTAAAATACTGGCACTTCGAAGGCTATCCATCGTGGAACCGATTAACATAGCAGCTCCGTCAATTACACTTTTGGTAGCGTTGATAAATTCTTCACTTGCACATACTACACCACCTACGGTATCGTTCATTCCATTGATAAATTTGGTCAAACTGTGAATAACAATGTCTGCTCCCAATTGATAAGGCGACATCAACAAAGGTGAAAACGTATTGTCAACAACTAAGAGAATATTGTGTTTTTTGGCAATTTTCACCAATTCAGGAATATTGGCAACTTCTAATAAAGGGTTGCTGACCACTTCTACATATATCATTTTTGTATTGGGTTGGATGGCTGCTTCCATTTTTTCCAAAGAAGTAACATCGACAAAAGTGGTTTGTATGTTTAGTTTGGGTAGGTAATTTTTCATAATGGCATACGAACCTCCATAAACAGTTCTACTGGAAACAATATGATCGCCTGTTTGGCAAATTTGTAGTATGGTCGTTGAAATAGCGCCCATACCCGAGGCCATTACATTAGCGGCTTCTGTTCCTTCCATTGCGGCTAAGGCGTTGGCTAAGTACATATTACTCGGACTGGTATGACGCGAGTATAAGAATTTACCTTCTGATTTTCCTTCAAAAGTATCCATCATCTCTTTTGCTGTCTTAAAGGTATAAGTAGCGGAATCAGAAATAGATGGGTTTACCCCTTTAAATTGACCAAATTCAGGGTTTTTTTCGAGTTGTTCTGCAGGTTTAAAGCTCATGTTTTAATTGTTGAATTGGTTAATTGTTGAACTGGTTAATTGTTTGAGGTTGTTGAATTGTTAAACTGGTTAATTGTGTAATTGGTTAATTGTACTGCCATAATACAATTATCCTGTAAAGATAGATTTTAATAAAATATATTACTGATATTTTTCTTATATTTGGTATATAAATCTGCAACTTTAATCTTATATAGAATATTATACTTATATTTGTTAAATAAGCTTTAAGCAATAGAAAAATAAACTATTTATATGAATACAATTGATAAAATAGATGGGCAAATATTACAAATACTACAAAGAGATGGAAAGGCGAATATCAAAGAAATCGCTTATAGAGTAGGTTTATCGACCACACCTGTTTACGAACGGATTAAACGTCTTGAAAAAAATGGAATCATTTCACATTATGCTGCCGTTTTAGACAAGGAAAAAATTGGTTTAAAATTGACAGTATTTTGTCAAGTTTCTTTACAAACGCATACTAAAACTTTGATAAAAGGCTTTGAAAATGCCATTAAAAACATGTACGAAGTACAAGAGGCCTATCATATTGCCGGTAACTTTGATTATTTGCTTAAAGTGGTTGTTCATGACAGCAAACAATACCATCATTTTATAATTGAGACGCTCTCAAAATTAGACATGGTAAGTACGGTACAAAGTAATTTTGTGATGTTTGAGACTAAAAAGGCTAGTGGTTATCGATTTGATGTTGTTAAATAGTTTTTTTTACAACAGCAAGGAATGGATGTGGTTGTATTATTTAACCGCAAGAGACGCAAAGGTTTACGCAAAGGACGCGAGGGTTTACGTAAAAGAGGCAAAAACTTAAAGTAGTTGATATGTTCTTAATTTTTTTTGCTTTTCCTGATAATTATTTTGGATCTAACTTTATTTTAAAAGATATTTCAAACTCATCATTGATAAATTTATCTTTTAAATTGTCAAAGAATTTTTTGGATTTGTATTTAATTCCAAAGTCTGTTCGGTCAATTTTAAAGGGTTTTGCTTCAAAATAAACGGTATTATTTTCTTCTTTTAAACTAATTGGAATAGAAACGGATTTGGTAATTTCTTTCAAGGTTAAATCTCCTGTTAGGAATATTTGTCCTTCTTTATCAATACTTTGACTTGTTGCTTTAAAAGTAGCGATTGGAAATTGTACTGTATCAAAAAAGTCGGGACTATTTAAATGATCTACTAGTTGTTTATTGTACTTATCATCTGCTGGCATGTCTAAGTTTGTAATTGATTTCATATCAATTTCAAAATAGGCATCATTTACTGTTCCATTTTTATAACTTATTGCCGCTTTCTTAAGGTCGATACTTCCGTTATGAGCACCTGTTAATTTAAAGCCTTTCCATAAAACTTGTGTGTTTTTAAGATCCGCAAAATGTGTGGCATCTTGTACTAAAGATTCGGGTTCTTGTTGTAATTCTACGAGATTATTTTTTTGCGAATCGTTTTCTTTGTTTTTTTTATCTGATTTACAGGAAATAAAAAATAGACTTACCAGTACAGTAATAAAAAGATAATTTTTCATAATTTAGTTAGTTTTAATTCGTTTTTAGGTTTCAAATATATGTAAACTTTGTTACATAAGAAAACTACGAACCTTTATTTTGTTGTAACTGTTTAGCCACTTTCTGTTTTTTCACGAAAAGAACGCAAAGCTTTTAAAACTATTATATTATGCAAAGCTCGCAAAGAAATGAATGCTTTGCATTCATAAAACTTTGCGTTCTTGGCGTATTAAAAATCAATCTAATTTCTTTGCGTGCCTTTGCGTGAGAGATATTTTAAAAACCCTTACGTGTGAATAGTTCCCTTTTATTGTGCTTTGAGTAACTGTGCCTATTAGATATTGAATAGACCCACAAAGGAATAACTGAAATAAAGTTGCAACAAAAATTACTAGTGCTATTTGAAATTTAATTGAATTATAACTACCAATCCTTTTCTGTTTTAATGGGTTTTCCTTTGACACGTTTCGCATTCATTTTGTCTTGCGTTTTCTTTTCTTCGTTTTGCAAAGCTTCTAAGAGTTGTTTTGCTTGTTGCGGCGATAGTTTTCCGGGTCTGGGTTGTTGTGGTTGTTTATTATTTTCCTCTTGATTCTCAGGTTTTGGTTCGTCCTTTGGCTCATTCTTTTTATCTTCCTTTTTGTCTT
>JAUVOS010000061.1 GCA_030599055.1 Lutibacter sp. | reverse complement strand
TTATTTTTATATTATTCATTACACAATTTGCAACTGCGCAACAACAAACCTACAGTAAGGTTTTAACGTTAATGGGCAGTCGTTTTGAAATTAGCGTAGTGGCAAATAATAAAGAAATTGGAAAAGATTATATTGACAGTGCAATAACCGAAATCAAAAGAATAGAAAAATTAATATCCTCATGGAGTCCAAATTCGCAAACCTCATTAATCAATAAAAATGCAGGAATACAACCTGTAACGGTCGATAAAGAGCTAATTGATTTAATCAAACGAAGTATTCAAATATCAAAGATAACCGATGGAGCGTTTGATATCACTTATGCCTCTATGGATAAAATTTGGAAATTTGACGGAAGCATGAAAGAAATGCCATCTGAATTGCAAATTAGTACTTCTGTTAAAAAAATAGGCTATCAAAATATTATTATTGATGCTACTGCACAAACGGTTTTTTTAAAACACAAAGGAATGAAAATCGGATTTGGAGCAATCGGTAAAGGCTATGCTGCTGATAAAGCGAAATCTCTGTTAATAAATCTAGGGGTAAAATCCGGTATTATCAATGCTTCAGGTGATCTAAACGCATGGGGTAAAAAACCCGATGATACCAATTGGCTTGTAGGAATAACCAATCCGTTAAATACCGCTAAAGTTTTTAGTTGGTTGCCCATAAACAATCAAGCAGTAGTAACTTCTGGAAACTATGAAAAGTTTGTAGTATTCAATGAACAACGTTATGCACATATTATCAATCCAAGAACTGGCTATCCAACCACAGGAATAAAAAGTGTTACAATTTTTGCTCCTAAAGCAGAACTAGCAGACGCCTTGGCAACTTCGGTTTTTGTAATGGGCGTAAAAACCGGACTTAATTTTATCAATCAAATAAAGGGTGTAGAGGCAATTATTATAGATGATACCAATCAATTTTACACTACAAATACTCTAGAATTTAAAATAGAAAAAAAATGAAACGAGTTCTCATTATTGTCATTCTTATGCTAGTACTTAGTTCTTGCACAGTAGTAAAAGAATATCAAAAAGTATATATAAATGATCCTGATATGGTTCTGTCAGCTTCAAAAATGGAACGTTTTGAAACTACCTTTCAAGTTTATAGAGAAGCTGCAGCTGGCGCAAATGGAGGTAAAAGTGGTGGTGGTTGTGGTTGTAACTAATTTTAAAAAATGAAACGAGCACATCTAGTTTTGACACACAAGGGGATGACTAAAAGCGAGTCGCATATGACACCTATAAAAATTATTAATTTGGTTATATGAAAAAAAACATATTATACATATTACTTTTAGCTGTTTTCGCATCTTTTGCACAAGAAAACCTAGATTATAAAAAGAAAGTATTAGAAAAAACAGAAGTTGATTTATTGATGAGTTATTATACGCAAGATGGCTTAAATTCATCTGTAGGTGGTGGCATTGGAACAGAGGAATTATGGAATTTAACGCCGACACTTATTGTTAGTATTCCGCTAAATGCTGATGCTGTTTTAACGGTTGATGCCGGTTTGTCTGCCTATAGTTCAGCTTCATCTAGCAATTTAAACCCTTTTGATACAGGTGCTTCGGGAGCTTCACAAGGAGGTGAGGATGACGATGACGATGACGATGATGACAAGGATGACGATTTTAATCCGGCACTGACTACAGGAAGCCCATGGATTGCTTCTAGCGGAGCATCAAAGAAAGATGTTTTAAGCTCCGTTTCTGTTAGTTTCGAGCATTCTAGTAATTCACGTAACAGTATTTTGTCTGCTCATGGTGCATTTAGTACAGAGTATGATTATACATCTATTGGTTTTGGAGGTGGTTTTACACAATTATTTAATCAAAAAAATACAGAAATAGGTATTAAAGCTAACGTATATCTAGATCAATGGAGACCTGAATATCCTACTGAACTAAAAACTTTTGAAGAAGTTGATGGCAACTTAAATGATGGCTTTTTTGAAGGTATTGAAATATGGAGTCAAAGTGTGGACTCGTATAATCCTATTAAATTTTCGAGTATTAAAGACAAAGGGCGAAATTCGTATTCTGTATCTTTAAGTTTTTCACAAATACTATCAAAAAAATTACAAACATCTATGTTTTTTGATGTGGTTAGACAAGAAGGTTTGCTATCTACGCCTTATCACCGTATTTATTTTGCTGATACCAATAAGTTTTACATAGGAAATCCAGAAAGTATATCTGATCCTAATCAGCTTTATACAGATCCGAGTAATACAGATTTTTTTATGTTGGCTGACGATATCGAACGTTTACCAAACAATCGTTTAAAAATACCCGTAGGAATGCGTTTGCATTATTATATCAACGAATTTTTAACTATTCGTAATTATTATCGTTTTTATTGGGATGATTGGGGTGTTTTGGCGCATACCTATTCAGTTGAACTACCTATTAAGTTAGGAAAAGGATT
This sequence comes from Lutibacter sp., assembly GCA_030599055.1. GTDB lineage: Bacteria > Bacteroidota > Bacteroidia > Flavobacteriales > Flavobacteriaceae > DQTL01. The sequence goes on along the minus strand of JAUVOS010000061.1, from coordinate 9,580 downwards.
TACAGCTTATCCAACATATAGGTATTATATACAAAATCAAGCTGATTATTTTGCACCTTTTAATACACATCTTTCTACCGAAACCTATTATACTTCAGATTATGATTTATCAAATTTTTCAGCCAATCAGTACGGTATGGGTTTAAAATATACAGATGTTTTATCAAAAATAAAACTTTGGAAAATCAACTTAAAATCTATTAATCTACGTTATAATCACTATAAACGCACAACGGGTTTACAAGCTGATATTATAACCGGTGGTTTGAAATTTTTAGTGGATTAAGATTATTATTCCAACATCTTTTCACTAATTCTACTACTGGCAATTCTAGCTGCCAAATAGCCTAAAATTATCATTGTAATAATTACCAGTAAAATATTTTCTAGCGTAAATGCCACAGGATACGCTAAAAAATCATTGATCATAAACAACTGAAAACGATCTTGTAAAAAAACTAATAGTATCCCCAAAGACAAACCTACAAGCAATCCAAAAAAGCTGAGTAAAAAGCCTTGATAAATAAATACTTTTTTGAGATCTTTAATATCCGTGCCTAGATTTAATAGCGTTTTTAAATTGCTCTTTTTATCTAAAATCATCATGATTATTGCGCCAATTATATTAAATAATGCAATGATTAATACCAAAGTGAAAATAAAATACAAGACTAAGTTTTCTGTATTTAACATTTTATAAAACACCGCATTAAGCTGTGCACGAGTTTGTACCTTGTAGGAATCTCCAATTTTAGCTTGTAATTTTTCTGCAAAATCAGAAGCATTCACTCCTTCTGTTAGCTGCATAGAAATACCACTAATTTTATCTAACGGATATTGTAATAATTCTTGAACAACAGGCAAATAAGCATATACATATTTACTATCTATATCATCTATAAAAGAAAAAACACCTGTACTTCGTGTTTCAATACTGTGTACTAAATCTGATGGATTTTCTAAATTATAAGTATCTCCTGGTTTTGGAACGTAAACCGTTAACGGATCTAAATAATCAATTCCCAAAGACAATTTATTCGCGATTCCGTTACCAACAACCACTCCATAAGGAAAATCGGGTGTCAACCATTTCCCTGCCAAAAGGGCTGTGTCAATTCTAATAACATTCAAATATTCGTTATCAACTCCCTTAATATAGGCGATGTGTTCTTTATTTCGATAATTAAAAAAGGCTCGTTCTTCAAGTATTTTGGAAAAATGGGCAATTGATTCATCATCTTTCAACAAATTTGCTAATGAGTCCGTATAAATAAACGTTTTTCCTGAAGAGGCCGAAATTTTAATATCCGGATCTGCTGCTTTAAAAAAAGAGAGGCTAAAATCCTTTAAACCCGAAAAACCGGATAAGACAACAAATAATGCAGCAGTGGCTACTATTGTTCCAATCGATGCAATAATTGTAATAATGTTTATTGCATTATTGCTGCTTTTTGATACTAAATATCGTTTGGCTATATAAAATGAGAAATTCAAAAGCTGTTAAATCTTTTTTCTTTTCGGTAAAATTTCTGGATGTTTAATCGGATCCTCAAGATCTCCTTTTAGAGCTTTGTCAATGCCTTCAATATAATCTAACGAATCGTCCATAAAAAAATGTAGCTCGGGTACACGACGAAGCTGGTGCCTAGTACGTTGTGCTAATTGATGTTTTATAGCATGCGTATGTTCTTGTGTTTCCATAACAATTTTATCGCGATTTTCGGTTGGAAATATACTTATATATACTTTTGCATCACTAAGATCGGGTGTAATCTGCACCTTTGTAACAGTGATTATAACACCTTGACCTGATTCTCGCATGGCATTTTGTAATATCTCAGCAATATCTTTTTGAATTACTCCTGCTATTTTCTTTTGTCTGTTCGTTTCCATCATTCTTGATTTGAGCATACAAATTACGGAATAATAATTTGGTTTAAGCGCTACTATTCAAAGTTTAAGAATTTTTTATATTGAACTAACCCACATAAAATAGTAACTTTGTCTGATTTTCTAATTTATATTTAAAAAAATGAAAAAAATAGAACATATTGGTATTGCCGTAAAAGATTTAGAAAAATCGAATGAGTTATTTTCTAAACTCTTTGGAAAACCTCCCTACAAATCAGAAGCGGTAGAAAGCGAAGGAGTTACTACTTCATTTTTTAAATCGGGTCCCAATAAAATTGAATTGTTAGAAGCGACAAATCCTTCAAGTCCTATTGCTAAATTTATAGAACGTAAAGGAGAAGGAATACATCATATCGCTTTTGCTGTAAAAGATATTTACGCTGAAATTGAACGTATGAAATTAGAAGGTTTTACAGTGTTAAATGATACACCGAAAAAAGGCGCAGACAACAAATTAGTTGTGTTTTTGCATCCTAAAAGTACGAATGGAGTTTTGATTGAGTTGTGTCAAGACGATTTATGATATACGATTAACGACATACAACCAGAACCTATAACTCAAAACTACAATTAAAAGTCAAAAGTAACTCCTTCACCCAGTTCTTTTATTTCACGCAAAGGCGCAAAAACGCAAAGAAATAGACAATATATTTGTCTTTTCCTCATTTTTTTGTGAGAATATAGCATTAAAAAATGCAAAGATAAATGCTTTGCCTGTCTACCGTCTTGACAGGCAGGCATTCATAAGCTTAGCGCCTTTGCGCCTTTGCGTGAGGAAAATTTGGCTGAATAGATACCATCAAAACAAATAATTCTGAATTCTAAATTCATAATTCTACATTTATATCCTATCTTGCACAACGAAAAATTAATCTATGTCTAAATCATTTGAAAAATATCAAAAAAAACGACTACGTTCCTCCTATCTTTCTGTGATAGTAAGTATTGCATTGGTTTTGTTTTTATTAGGATTACTAGGGATTATGGTGCTAAAAACCAGAGCTCTAGCACAGCATTTTAAAGAACAAGTCACTTTAAATGTTTTCCTAAAAGACAATAGTGCTGAAGCACAAATTATAGAGTATAAAAAATCTTTAGAAGCAAAAGATTTTACCAAAAGTGTAGAATACATATCTAAAAATGACGCCGCAAAATTGATGCAGAAGGAAATAGGACAAGATTTTTTAGAATTTTTAGGAACCAACCCTCTAAAAGATGCAATTAATATACATCTAAAATCAGATTTCGTTACAGCTGAAAAAATGAATGAAATTGAAAAATTGTTACTTCAAAATACTATCGTACACGAAATCACCTATGATAGACCTTTGATTGAGCTATTAAACAAAAATATTAAACGAATTAGTTTATGGATATTGATATTTAGTGGTTTACTAACTTTAATAGCTGTTGTGTTAATTAATAGCTCCATACGTTTATCCGTTTATTCCAAGCGTTTTACTATAAAAACCATGCAAATGGTCGGAGCGACAAAAGGTTTTATTCGGCGTCCCTTTATTTGGACAAGTATTAAACTAGGTATCCTAGGTGCTATTCTTGCAATAATCGCTTTAATAGGGCTAAGCTACTATATTGAAAAACAAATCCCCGAGATAAGCTTATTAAACAATATCAACTTGTTAGCAATTGTATTTGGTGGTGTTTTGTTATTAGGTATTATAATTAGTTGGGGCAGTACTTATTTTGCAACCAAACGCTTCCTAAATTTACGTACGGATGAGTTGTATTATTAGTGTATTAAAAAACAATTAACACATCATTTAATAAACTTCAAAACAGCTTTATTAGATTTGTATTTTCTTTTAAATTAGAATGATTCATCATGAGCAAAAAAAATAAAAACCCAGACAAACCAAAAAAAGAATTTCTTTTTAGCAAACGCAATTACATTATCATGGCAATTGGTATTGCATTTATTGCCCTTGGTTTTATACTAATGGCAGGTGGCGGTAGTGATGATCCCAATATTTTTAATGAGGAAATCTATAATTTTCGTCGTATCCGTTTGGCGCCAACTCTTGTTTTAATAGGTTTTGCTATTGAGGTATTCGCTATTTTATATAAGGAAAGTAGCTAGGGCATCAATGAATAGTTGCAAGATTATTTTACATTGAATTGTATTAAAAAATCCTGAGCTTAGTGACAACCATATTTATGAATGGACAATGGACAAACACAGAACACAGAACACAGAACACAGAACAAATAACAATTAAATGTCAATACTACAAGCGCTAATTCTAGGAATAATACAGGGTCTTACAGAATTTCTACCTGTTTCATCAAGCGGTCATTTAGAATTAGTAAAAGCTTTATTTGGTGACGAATCACTTCCTCAAGAAAGTTTGACTTTTACGGTGGTTTTACACTTTGCAACCGCATTGAGTACACTTGTCATTTTTAGAAAAGAAGTTTTTGAAATATTTAGAGGATTGTTCCAATTTAAATGGAACGACGAACTGATTTTTTCTTTAAAAATCATTCTTTCTATGCTACCAGCAATTCTAATTGGGTTGTTTTTTGAAGAACAATTAGAAGCTCTTTTTAGTGGACGAATCATGTTCGTCGGTTTTATGCTCTTAGTTACTGCCGCCTTATTATTCCTTGCTGACAGAGCAAAAAAAACAGAAAAAAAGGTCTCCTATTCAAATGCGTTTATCATTGGTATTTCACAAGCAATTGCTATGTTACCAGGTATTTCCCGTTCAGGAGCTACTATTTCTACCTCTGTATTATTAGGTGTTGATAGAGAACGCGCCGCACGTTTTTCCTTTTTAATGGTTGTGCCACTTATTTTTGGGAAAATTGCAAAAGATCTAATCGGAGGTGAAATAAACTTTGAAAGTACTCAGATAAGTAGCCTTGGAGTTGGCTTTATCGCTGCTTTTATAGCAGGTCTTTTTGCTTGTAATTGGATGATAGCAATTGTAAAACGTAGTAAATTGAGTTATTTTGCTATCTATTGTTTACTTGTGGGTTTATTGGCTATTGGGTATGGTATTTGGTTTTTGTAAAACCATTTTAACAATATTAAGTATTATTTGTTAATGTTATTTAGCATTTATTATTTATATTTGTAAAATATAAATACCATTATGGATAATCTTATACAAAAATCAATAGATAAAGTAACCAACGTATCTGTACATTTTCAGCGTTATCTATTACATCAAATTGATTGGAACAATAGGCTAATTGCCATTAAAGGTGCTCGTGGAAGTGGAAAAACAACACTCTTACTACAATACCTTGCCTTAAAAGTTGACAAACAAGCTAAGTCTCTTTATGTTGCAATGGATGATTTGTATTTTACCAATCATCTTTTATATGATTTAGCTGGTGAATTTACAAAAATAGGAGGTTCTTATCTGTTAATTGATGAAGTTCATAAATATCCGAATTGGTCGCGTGAAATTAAACTAATCTACGATGATTATCCTGATTTAAAAGTTGTTTTTACTTCCTCATCCATTCTTGATATTTATAGAGGAGAATCTGATTTAAGTCGTAGAGCAATTAGTTACGAACTCAAAGAATTATCGTTAAGAGAATTTATTGCTTTAGATTATAATATTCATTTTGATGTATATTCTTTATCAGATGTCGTATCGCGTAGTAAAGACATTATTCCTGTGATTTTAAACAAAATTAAACCTATTGCTGCCTTTCGAGAATATATAAAATATGGTGCTTATCCATACTTTACTGAGGGAAAAGAAAATTATGAACACCGCTTATTACACACCATAAACCTGATTATTGAAATAGATATGATGGCAACATCATCACTTAATTATGAAAATTTAGTTAAAATAAAAAAACTATTAAAAACAATTGCAAGTAGTGTCCCATTTACTCCAAACATCAGTAAACTCAGTAAAAAAATGAATATGTCGAGACCTACTTTAATTCATGCCTTACATCTTTTAGAAAAAGCGCGTTTAATTCATCAACTCAATAAAGCAACTAAAGGTCTTGGACATTTGACAAAGCCTGAAAAAATCTATTTAAACAATAGTAATTTATTAGGTGTTTTAACACGCAACAATTGGAGTATTGGAACGGTACGTGAAACTTTTTTTGCAAATCAATTAACCGGGATAATACCTTTACATCTTGGAGATAAAGCAGATTTCCTGGTCGATAAAAAGTATCATTTTGAAGTTGGTGGTAAAGGAAAAACCCAAAAACAAATACAAAGTTTAAAAAATGCTTTTCTCGTAAAAGATGATATTGAATACAGTGTAGATAACACAATTCCTTTATGGTTATTTGGGTTTTTATACTAATTCCGTAACCTATCATGCAAAGTAATTGATTCTCAAAGTTTTCGCAAAGGAAAAGAAATGAATGCAAAGCATTCATATAAACTTTGCGATCTTTACGTTTTTAATGCGATATAATACATTTCTTTGCGACCTTTGCGTGAAAAATACGACCGAACAGTTACCTAATTCCAAATTTTCTCACAATACAACTAGCAAAACCATTAAATAGCCCACTAAACAATGACAACAGAAGACTTTCAAAACGGTCAAGTTTTATTAATTGACAAACCCTTAAAATGGACTTCCTTTCAAGTGGTCAACAAACTACGTTGGGCAATTCGTAAGAAATTTGATATTAAAAAAATCAAAGTAGGCCATGCTGGTACTTTAGATCCTTTAGCAACCGGTCTTTTGATTGTGTGTACCGGAAAGTTTACAAAAAAAATCAATGAATACCAGGGTTTACCAAAAGAGTATGTTGGTACATTTACGCTAGGAACTACTACACCATCTTTTGATTTGGAAACTACAATCGATAATAAATTTCCAACGAATCATATTACAGATCAATTAATTCAAGAAACAACTTCACAATTTACTGGTGAAATAAAGCAAAAACCCCCGCTGTTTTCAGCTATTAAAAAAGATGGTAAACGCTTATATGAATTAGCTCGTAAAGGAGAAACAACAGAAATACCAACTCGATTAGTCAGTATTTACGAGTTTGATATTACACGAATTGACTTACCTGAATTAGATTTTAGGGTAAAATGTAGTAAAGGAACCTATATCCGTTCGCTCGCTGATGATTTCGGAAAAGCGCTAAACTCCGGTGCTCATTTATCTCGTTTACGACGCACAAAAATTGGTGATTTGTCTGTGCAAAATGCAGTTGACCCGTTGGTTTTCGTCAAAAAAATAGAACAAATGTAAATAACAACTGGGACAACAATTATTTACTCCCTAATAAGAAAAATCCAAAGATAACTGTTCAGCCACTCTCTGTTTATTTCACGCAAAGTCCGCAAAGTCTTTACAACTACTATATTACCTACCTCGATGGCAAGGCGGGCACAAAGTTTGCAAACCCGTTTGCCGTCTAGGCATGGGAAATGAATGCTTTGCATTCATAAAACTTTGCGCTCCTTTGCGTGTTAAAATTAATCCTAATCCCTTTGCGGACCTTTGCGTGAAACACATTTTATGCAACCCTCATGGGTGAATACATTCAAAGACCTGTTGTATTTACTTATTAACAGATTATTTCACCATTTTCTACTCAATACATATCATCTTTTCAAATCATAAAATCAGTGACAATCTGTTTAATCTGCGTCATCTGCGTTCCAACCAAGCATCAGGGTCAATGCATCCAATTTACATCATCTTAGGTCCTAATACTTTGATTGTGATTATCTAAAATTTGTTCGTACTTTTGAGCTTCTAAATATTTAATAAATCATGCCTAAAGTTTTTATACAATTTATTGTTTTCAGTATTTTTATCGGATTAATAATTTCTTCTTGTGGAACTACAACTACCCTAAAATCCACTGACCAAACACCTAGCGAATTTCGCATAAGAACCATCGCTTTCTATAATTTAGAAAATCTTTTTGATACTGTTGATGACCCTGATTTATGGGATGAGCGTAGTCCGATTATGGAAATGAAAGGAAATCGATCTGAGGTATATTGGAAAAAAGTAAACAATATGGCTAAAGTAATCGCTGATATTGGAACAAGTGAAGCTAAAACACCACCTGCAATTATTGGCGTGTGTGAAATTGAAAATAAAAGTGTACTCGAAGATTTAATCGCATCTGATTATTTAAAAGAACATCATTACAGTATTATACATTACAATTCTCGAGACAAACGAGGTATCGATGTAGCACTTTTGTACCAGAGTCGTTATTTTAAACCTACCGAAAGTAAATCCTACAATGTAAGACTATACGATGCCGGTAATCGTGTTTACACCAGAGACCAATTATTAGTTTCGGGAGTTTTAGATGGAGAAATGATACATCTTATTGTAAATCACTGGCCTTCTCGTCGCGGTGGTGAAGCAAAAAGTCGCCCGATGCGAGTAGGAGCTGCAAAATACAACAAACGTATGATTGATTCACTTCAAAAAATGTATGAAAATCCTAAAATATTTGGAATGGGTGATTTTAATGATGATCCGACCAATGCTAGTATGAAAGAGACATTACAAGCAACAGGAGTAAAAAAAGAAGTAAAAGAAGGCGGTATTTACAACCCGATGGAAGATATGTTTAAGCGAGGTCATCATACTTTAGGTTACAGGGATAATATCAATCTATTTGACCAAATTTATATGACTTCTCCTGCTTTAGCAAAGAATAATGATTATAAATCATGGCAGTTTTACAAAGCCAATATTTTTAACCCCAACTACCTAATCAACAAAAAAGGACGCTATAAAGGTTATCCGTTTAGAAGTTTCTCTTGGGGAACTTATACCGGTGGTTATAGTGATCATTATCCTGTTTACATTTATTTAATCAGAGAAAAATAATAGGTTTGATAGAATATCTAAACGGTCTTAACTGGGAATTTTATGTTGCGCTTACTGCAATCATAACAAGTGTGTTCTCAATTTACACCCAAAGAGCGCACAACAGACTCACCTTTAAACCGATTCCAATTATTCAAAAATATAATTACAACAATCGTATTAAAATTTTGTTGTGGAATAAAGGAACCGGTCCTCTATTTATTAAATCATTTATTATCAAAGATGTGAATGGGAATACTCTAAAAGTAGCGAATAGTTTTAGTGAAAAAGATGCGCATTGCTTTATGGATATAGTCCCAATTGAAACGAGGCAACTGACCTATGTTAATTATATAGACAATACTATTGATCGCGTGATTGCCCCCACAGAATTTCTTAATATGATTGAGTTCAAAATTAGAGATGATGATTCAAGATACGCAACAGAAGACTATGATAAAGCACTGAAGAAAATAAAAACAGCATTAAATCAAGTCGTTGTTCATATTGAGTATTCAAATATTTACAAAAACCAAAAGACCTATATCAGTCAAATTATTGATTTTGACAACCTTGTAAATGAAGAGCATTCTGTTCGAAAAATTAAAGAAACCTTAGCAGAAAAAGAAACTAAAAACAGCATTACATCTGCAAAGAAAACAAATATATTCAAGAGAATTTTTGGGTTTAAAAAATAAGCTGTATGTTAAAATTCCGTGTTTTCTTAGTACACCTAAAATCCGAAAGAATTTAATTAGTGTAATCATTATCAGGTATATCTCACTACATTACAGCATTTATTTAAGTGCGAAATATTCGTGTCAATTCGTGTAATTCGTGTCAGTTTTAAAAGAACT